>JARGNK010000001.1:62771-84471 GCA_029213145.1 Rubripirellula sp.
GTGGAATTGTTTGAGCAATTTGTGGACCGAGTCGGCGCCGGAGTTGTGAACTGGAACGGCCCGACCACCGGAGCGGCTGGTGCCTTGCCGTTTGGTGGTTTAGGGGCAAGCGGAAACCACCGCCCCGCAGGTTTTCACGCGATCGATTTTTGCAGCGACCCGATCGCTTCCCTACAGCGAACAAAACTCACCGATGGTAATCCCTGGAGTGTTGCGAAGTGAGCCTTGTTGAATTGCAACTCGATCGATTGGTCGGGCCAACGCACCATTTCGGTGGCCTTGGTGTTGGCAATCTTGCCTCCCAAAAAAACGCTGGCAAAAGCTCGAATCCTGCGGCCGCGGCACTCCAAGGTCTGGAAAAGATGCGGATGGTCGCAGCATGGACTCAGATGCAACTCGTGACGCCGCCACAACGTCGCCCCGATTTTCAACTGTTACGGGGCCTTGGTTTTTCCGGAACCAATCAAGACGTTTTGAAACAAGCTCTCGAAATCGCTCCCCAATTGCTGTCTGCTGCAACCGGCTGTTCGGCAATGTGGACCGCCAATGCGGCCACGATCAGCCCGGCCAGCGATGCGATCAACGGGCACTTCAACAGAGGCGACCAGCAAGCCAATCTGAACGCTCAGACGGAATTGACGGTCGCCAATTTGGTTTCCAGCATCCATCGCACGACAGAGCCAGCCCAAACACTGCAAGACCTCCGTACCGCGTTGCCGCCCTCATGCCGCGTTACAGCTGAACTGCCAGGTGGCACGGCCATGCGAGACGAAGGGGCCGCCAACCACATGCGACTTGGCACTTCGAGCAAACAACCCGGCATTCATTTGTTTGTTTATGGTGACGGAGACCCCTTGCCAACCCATCACCAGCCACGGCAATCGCGAGCCGCATGCGAAGCAATCGCGCGACGGCATCGCTTACCCGATGAAAACGTTTTTTTCCTGAAGCAACATCCGGATGCAATCGATGCCGGCGCATTTCACAATGACGTGGTTGCAATGAGCCACCAAGACCGACTGATCCACCACACAGCAGCCTTCATCGATGCAGATGTGATTCTCCAAAGAGTCGAACATCGTTACCAGCAATTACACGATCGGGAATTGATTCGAATCGCCGTTCCCGCTGAATCCCTCAGTCTAAAACAGGCCGTTGCGACCTACCTGTTTAACAGCCAAATCATCTCGACACCCTCCGAAGTAGCACCTCGCATCATCTGCACACGCCAAGTCGAGCAAGATCCTGCGGCAAGAAAATTAGTTGAGACGTGGTGTGCAGAAGGAGTCTTTGAATCGATCCACTATGTCGACTTGGATCAGAGCATGTCGGGTGGTGGTGGACCAGCTTGCCTGCGTTTAAGAATTCCCGTTTCGGACGATCTTATCGACACGATACCGAGTTACTCTCGCTTAACGGAAGCAAAATACGAGCAACTCCGAACACATATTGAACACGATTACGTGACGAAGTTGACGATCGAGGATCTGGCCCGTGTCGATTTTCACCAACACGCAACAGAGACACAACAGAAGCTTGCTCGCGTTTTAACAAGTAACCATTAGCAGTCTTTCCCTACTCATTGGAGCCGCTCAGTTTTCCGTAAAATTCGGGACGCCGATCGTCAAAGCGGTGAATCACGTGGGCGCCACCTGGGGCCCGTTCAATCCGTTTATTTCTCGCTAATGCGAGGTCAACCTCGGCTAAAAGCATCATTTCGCCATCACTGCCGGTTTTGGCGAGCACCACGCCGTCGGGCCCACAAATTGAACTACAGCCACAGAAACCGAAACCGTTCTCCTCACCCACCCGATTCGCTGCCACAAAATACAGATGGTTCTCCATGCTGCGAGCAGGTGGAACGACTTCTGCCGTATGGGCGGCCCCATTCGGCCAGTTCGTTCCCAACGCAATCACATCTGCCCCATCCAAGGCAAGAACACGGATCGGCTCAGGAAACGAACTGTCATAGCAAATCGCTAATCCGATTCGGCAGATTTCACCGCTTTGAGTGACCGCCTCATGAACCTGATAGGGAAAATCACCTCGATCGACAAACCGATCGATACCAAGATGCGGTAAGTGGACTTTGCGATAGCGGCCAATGACTCCGCTGGGCCCGACTAAGGCGGCCGCATTGAACAATCGATCGCCATCCACCTCCAAATACCCTAAGGTCACATGAAGCCCCCACTCAGCCGTCTTCTCTGCGATTTGCTCAAAAAGTGGGTCGCCAATTGGCACGGCATGGGGCAGCGCATCCTGACGACTACCGAAGGCATAACCACTCAGCATACATTCAGGCATCACAACCAGATCAGCCCCTGATTTCCCCGCCCGATCGATCCAATTCATGACACATTGCAAGTTGCCGGGCACATCAGAAAAACGGATCCCCGTCTGGACGCAAGCTAACAACATTGCAAAATCATTCTTTTGTTCGAGTTAATCTGTTAATCGTGGACCGGCAAGGATGACATTATGAACAATTCACTGTTCGACTACGACCTATTTGTGATTGGCACAGGTCCAGGAGGGGAAGGGGCCGCGATGCAGGCAGCAAAAGGTGGTCTGCGAGTCGCCGTTGGCGAGCGATATGGTCAGATCGGCGGTGGATGCACTCATTGGGGAACGATACCCAGCAAGGCATTGCGACATACGATCACCAGCACAATGAACGCCCTCAAAAATCCGGTTTTCCGAGAGATGGGCATGCAAACAACCCCGTCGATGGAACAACTAAAACGGGGCACAGAAGCAATCATTGGGCGACAGGTCTCGATGCGTCAGTCGTTTTACGATCGCAATGATGTACCAATCTTTCGCGGCCAGGCTCAGTTTGTCGATGAGCATTCCATCTCGATCGACGGCAACGAACCGATCTCCGCGCAACGATTTGTGATCGCCACCGGTTCTCGGCCCTACCGCCCGCCGGCGGTCGATTTCAATCATCCACGCATTTACGACAGCGATACGATCCTTGAAATGGACCATCGCCCTGGTTCAATCAGCATTTATGGTGCAGGCGTGATTGGCGTTGAGTATGCGTCGATGTTTCGCAACCTCGGTGTCAAAGTAAATTTGGTCAACACCCGGTCCAAGTTGCTCGAATTCCTGGACGACGAAATCATCGATGCCTTGTCTTACCACCTGAGAGACCAGGGAGTCATTATCCGGCATAATGAATCGCTGGACAGAATCGAAGGTGTCGACGACGGAGTGGTGCTTTACTTAAAAAGCGGAAAGCGAGTGAAAACGGACGCGTTACTCTGGGCGAACGGCCGATCGGGAAACACCGAAAACCTGGGGCTCGAAAACATTGGCATCGAGGCCAACAGTCGAGGCCAAATTCAAATCGACGAGCACTTCCAAACCGTCTTGCCCCACATTTATGCAGTCGGCGATGTGATTGGGATTCCATCCTTGGCAAGTGCCGCCTACACCCAAGGCAGGGCGGCGGCAACTCACATGCTTGGTCAAACGAATCGAAATCTACGCCTGCACGACATCCCCACAGGTATCTACACCATTCCGGAGATCAGCTCCGTTGGCAAAACCGAACGAGACCTTACAGCAGCCTGCATCCCCTACGAAGTCGGACAGTCGCAATTTAAGAGTTTGGCTCGCGCCCAAATTACCGGCGAGACGGTTGGGATGCTGAAACTGTTATTCCACCGAGATACGCTTGAGATCCTTGGCGTACACTGTTTTGGATCCAATGCGTCTGAGATCATCCATATTGGCCAAGCAGTCATGAGCCAATCCGGTGAAAAAAACAGTTTGAAATATTTCATCGAAACGACATTTAACTATCCGACGATGGCCGAAGCCTATCGCGTCGCTGCGCTGAACGGCATCAACCGATTATTTTAGCTGGCGTTAATTCCTTCATGCCTGCCGCCCAAGAATCGGCGTCGCGCAGTCTAAGAATCGGCGTCGCGCAGTCTAAGAACCGGAGTCGTATTGAAATCAGATCATACCGAAACCGAATCGAATCATTCTGCGGTCTCCAGTCGTTCCACCACGGCACAACCACAAGCATCACCCCAGACATTCACAGCGGTCCGGGCCATATCCAGTAACCTATCGACCGCTAAAATCACGCCCTGCATCTCCAGGGGCAAGCCAACCACTTGCAAGATGATCACCATCATCACCAAGCCGGCATGGGGAATCCCAGCCGCACCGACACTGGCCAACAAGGCGGTCACCGCAACGAGAATCTGCTGACTGATCGGAAGGTTGAAACCGTAGTGCAGTTGAGCGATGAACAACACCGCTACCGCCTCGTAGAGTGCCGTCCCATCCATGTTGATCGTGGCGCCCAATGGCAACACGAAAGAACCCGTTTTGTTGCTGATCCCAGCTCGATGTTCGATGTTGCTGAGCGTCAACGGCAACGTCGCGTTACTGCTGGCGCTGCTGAATGCCGTCAACAAAGCTGGCGAAAGCGATCGGGCGAAATCAAGCGGACTGCGCCTCGCCACAAACCAAAGGATCAGCGGTAGTGTGACCATGGCATGAATCAGCAGAGCCAAAAGGACGGTGATGAAATACCACCCGAGAGCGCGTATTACGTCGATGCCCTGTGTCGCTGTGACATACGCAATCAAGAAAAAAACGCCGATCGGCGCGAGCCGAATGATCGCCATGGTCATCGCCATCATGACGTCAAATCCTGCTACCGCGATCTGCTTGATTCGGTCTGCTGTCGTTCCGCCAACCCGAACCGTAAAGATCCCAAAAGCAAGCGTGAAAGCGATGATGGACAGATAATTCGGCGCGGTGAAGGCCGCCAGTGGGTTGGCAGGAATAATCGCTTGCAACTGCGCGAACAAAACATCACCTAACGATTCAGCCGAGGCAACTTCGCTAGGCATCATCTTTGGCGTGTCCGACAAACCTGGACGAATGACGTTCACCATGACCAGCCCCGTGACGATTGCCAACAGACTCGTAGCGAGATAGTAAAACGCCGTTCTCGAAAACATCCTGCCAACCTCATCGGCGCCGCCCAAACCAAGGACCCCTGTTAGCAGAGAGGTCACGATCAAGGGAACCGCCACCATCTGCAGCATTCGCAAGAACAGCCCGCCAATCTGGCGGAACCAAGCCCCAACCCGTTTGGCTGTACTACGACCGTGCAGTTCGTAAAGCTTCGCCGCCATCGGGTCGACTTTCCGCAACTCGGATACGTTTCGCACCGAGCCATCTTGTTGCCCAAGCGGATCAATCACACGGACAATGGTCTCTGACTCTGTTTTGTATTTAATTTCCGACATCCGCGATGAATCGCTAAGTTGAACGGAATCGATGCCAGGCGGCAGACCATCCGAGAGTTTGACCTCCAACCTGGACGCCTTCCAATTCAGGACCAACCCAAGGGCAGCCCCGAGTAACATGCCGATCAAAATCTGCCAATGCAAAGCGAGTCGGAGCATTTTACCTACCGTTCATCCAATTCATCGGTGGCCAATACATAAGCAGTGGCGTGAGTTCGGCATGCCCCGAGTGAAACATGCAGTTTTTCGATCCCCAATTGGTCTGCCCAATTTGCGGCCGCACCCCCGAGCGCAAGACAAGGGCCTTCTCCCATCTGCACCACGACTTCAATGTCGGTCCAACGGACGCCTTGATTGCGGCAACGCATCGCTTTCATGGCCGCCTCTTTGGCGGCCCAACGAGTCGCAAAGTGCTGACTAGAATTGACAGCCCGCAAGCAATACTCAATTTCATTGGGCGTGTAAACACGCTCAAGGAACTGTTCGCCATGGGTTTCGATCATCTTGGAAATGCGCACACATTCGACGATCTCAGTTCCGGTTCCGATGATAGCCATCACGAAGCAGCACTAACGAGTAGCAATTGGACCCAACGCAAAACACGGGCTTCTCTATCGTAACCCACAGGCACGCTGGGCGCGGCCCAACACCTCTCCAGCCACCTCGCGGGCCCGCTCAGCGCCGTTCCTAAGCACTTCATGCACGTAGTCCAAATTCGATTCCAATTCTGCCCGTCGCGATCGTGCCTCGGCGAAATAGGTTTCACTCGCATCAGCGACCGCCTTTTTTACCTCGCCGTATCCGAATCCACCCCGACGGTACATTGCCGCCATGGCTTCGGTTTGCTCGGCTGATCCGAACAGACGATAAAGCTGAAACAGATGATCGTCCTCAGGTTCTTTGGGATCATCCATCGGGCGACTGTCAGTCGTGATCCTCATAATCTGCTTGCGGATTTTTTTGACGTCGCCGAACAACGGTAGCGTATTACTGTAGCTCTTACTCATCTTTTGACCGTCGGTTCCAGGCACCTTTGCGCTGTGATCAAGCGTCTTCGCCTTGGGCATCACAAAGGTTTCACCAAAGGCATGATTGAAACTTCCTGCCAAATCACGGCAGACTTCAATGTGCTGTACCTGATCCTCACCGACAGGAACAACCTGCGAGTCGTAGGCCAAGATGTCAGAAGCCATCAAGACGGGGTAGGTAAACAAACCAGCGTCAGCAGGAATCCCCTTGGCTTTTTTCTCCTTGTACGCATGGCAGCGTTCAAGCAAACCCATCGGCGTCCCAGTCATCAACAGCCAAGTCAGCTCGCTGACCTCTGGCACCTGCGATTGCACAAACAGCGTCGCCTTGTTGGGGTCCAATCCAAGTGCCAACAAATCCATTGCAGAATCAAGGGTGTACTGACGCAGCATTTCTGCCTCACGCACGGTCGTCAACGCATGCAAATCAGCGATGAAATAAAAGCCATCGTTCTCTTCTTGAAGCTCAATGTATTGGCGAATCGCCCCAAAGTAGTTGCCCCAATGAGGACGGCCGGTCGGTTGGATGCCGGAAAGCACGCGCATAATGAAGAATCGCTGTGAGAGTTGCTAACGGGAGGTCCAGGGACGATAGCGTCTTGTTTTGCCCGTGAATTGTCAATTCGTGAACCGCATGAAGCCCACTTTGAAACGAACGTAGTGCTTCGAAAACGGCGACCCAACCGACCGTCCAAAATCCCGCATCAGGTTTCACGCTGGGGTGCGACCGCTGACAATTCAAGCACACCCTTCACTTTTGGCCAAATGATGATCGCTTCGACCAACATCCAACCCTCGAGTAACAGCGTTGTGATACCGAATAGGATGACAATCCAGTTGGGTTGCTCTGAATTGAACCACTTGTTCAGATCTGACAACATCGCCCACGCCGGGACGATCAGCATGAACAACATCGGCAAAACGATGAACCAGACGGGAATATTTCGCCGCCACAAGAACAAGGCGATCACCAAAAAGGCTAATCCAGCGAGCAGTTGATTCGTGGCACCAAATAAAGGCCAGAGGATCAAGCCTCCTTTACCAGCGAAAGTACTTAACCACCACAAACCACCACTCAAACCACCCGCTGTGGCGGCGGACGCCAAGTCCGAACCCTGGTCTGCCAGATATTTGGCTGGGAGATCACCCGAGAATGCCTGCCCCAACGAGACGGGCGTTTTGGGTGCCGGCAGCGCCGCGATCAGCAAAGCCAACACGATGGCAAAAATCGTTGCACCATGTTTGTTCTGTAACCAAGTAAGGGGATTCCCCGGAGACGAATCCGAGCCCGGTTCATCTTGGACGCCAACAAAGGTGGCAGCCAACTCCTGAATCACATAACGCTGCAACCGACAAGCGGTATCGAGTGTCGTCCCGGCGAACGAAGCAACCAGTACCCCCATGACTGCGACTGCCACAGCCGGCGGAATCCACATCGCTTGCAGAAAATTTGCCGAACCGTCCACAAACGCACCGACTTTTGCACCTAAGCCACTGGCAGATGCCCAACTGGCGTAACGAGCCAAGTAGGCTTCTTGGCCAACAACCACATCGCCCGTCGCTGCCACGGTCCCCAACCCCAAGCCGGCGACACAAGACAATATGACCAAGGTCGCCAGGAAGCCCTCCGTCAACATCGATCCGTAAGCGATGAATTGGGCGTCGGTTTCACACCGAATTTGTTTGCTCGACGTGCCCGACGAAACAAGGCAATGAAATCCGCTGCAGGCACCACAGGCAATGGTGATAAATAAGAAGGGGATGACGGCGGGCGCTCCCTCCGGGTTAGCGCGAATCATGGGGGCCGAAATCTCCAGCGGAATTCGGTCACCGCCGTCCACCAAGGGGGCTCCACCGATCAAGCCCGCCACAATCAAACCAACCACGACCAACCCCAGAGCTGTAATCAGCTGCAGCGAATTGATGTAGTCACGAGGCTGCAACAGCGTCCATACGGGAAGCACCGATGCGACATAGGAATAGACCAGCAAGATAATGACCCAAGTCATGATCGACCAGCTTGCCATCACCGTGTTCAACGCACCGAGTGGACCGGAGTTACCAAACACAAGCGTCAGGTACATCGTTGCCAACGCAAGCAGCGAAGGAACTAGCAGATGGCCGTTGCGACGGTGCAACCAAACCCCAATGGCGACCGCGATTGGAATTTGAACCAAGCAGGGAAAAATCGCAGCCGGGTATTGCTTGAAGACCGCCGCGATCACCAAGCCGAAAATGGCCAATACGATTGTTAGTGCCATGAACAGTATCAACAGAAACAATAGCCGAGTCCGCCGATTGAGGACGCGGCCGGCAACATCGCCCACCGTTTGCCCTTTGCTGCGCATCGAGACGACCAGCGAACCAAAATCATGGACCGCACCAATCAAAACAGATCCCAACAAAACCCATATCAACGCGGGCAACCAGCCCCACATCACCGCAATCGCAGGTCCGACGATGGGACCAGTACCAGCAATCGAAGTGAAATGGTGCCCGAACAGGATCGATTTGTCGGTTGGCACAAAGTCGCGATCGTCATTCAATTCGATGCTCGGCACCGCTGCCGATGGATCGAGCTGGAAAATTTTCCGGGCCAACCATCGCCCGTACGTGTGATATGCCACCAAATATCCAATCATCGCACCCACAGCGATCAGCAGCGTCGCCATTCTTATTCAACCTTCGCTTCAAAACGGGATGGGGGGGACTGCAGACACGCCCCAGTTTGACATTGCGACGCACCTGCCACCATTACCAGTGGAGGTGGTAGCGGCGGCGTGGCCCCCTATACTAACGCCTTAAGATCCGCCTTTACCACCAGTCACTAGCAGGCAAGGAGCACCTTCCCCGTGTCGGAGAGCATCGAGAAAACGATCATCATTGGCAGCGGACCGGCCGGTTGGTCGGCTGCAATCTACGCCGCCCGAGCCAATTTGAATCCTGTCGTCTACGAAGGGACATTTAAACCAGAGATGATCCCGCTGGGCCAATTGGCGTTCACCACCGAGGTCGAAAACTTCGCTGGTTTCCCTGCCGGGAACATCCGTGCATTTGTCGAATCAGCGGTTGATCCTGCTCGGCATTACAACCTGCCGCCGGTACCGGAAGGTCACGTGAAAGATGGGAATCCTCATTACGCGGTGCAGGGCACCGAGTTGATGGAATTGATGAAGCAGCAAGCTTTGAATTTTGGCACACGAGTCGTCAGCGATGACATTGAATCGGTCGATTTTTCCGGTCCCGTGCACACCCTCAAGCCTGCCTCCGGTGACCCAGTTCAAGCTCACACAGTGATCATTGCTACGGGAGCTCGCGCGAATTACCTCGGGTTGCCCTCCGAAGAGGAATACAAAAACAAAGGCGTCAGTGCCTGCGCGGTTTGCGATGGAGCGTTGCCCTTGTACCGCAGCAAGCCACTGGCTGTTGTTGGTGGTGGGGATTCGGCAGTCGAAGAAGCGACTTACCTTGCGAATCTAAAGGATGCAGCGACGATCTACATGATCATTCGCCGCGACGAATTGCGAGCATCCAAAGTCATGCAAGATCGAGCCCTAAACCATCCCAACATCGAAGTGCTATGGAACAGCGTTGTCGGGGAAGTTTACGGTGACGGAAAAGTCGTCACCGGACTAAAGATTGACAGTACAGTCGATGACACGACACGCGACTTGACGGTAGGGGGCATGTTTGTGGCGATCGGGCATACACCGAACACCGCTTTTCTAAGTGGCGCCGTCAATATGAACGAAAGTGGCTACATCCAATGGACTCAACCGTTTCGGACCAATACGTCCGTAACGGGCGTCTTTGCCGCTGGCGATGTCGCGGATGATTACTATCGCCAAGCCATCACCTCAGCGGGAACCGGTTGCATGGCGGCCTTGGATGCTGAGCGGTACCTCGCCGAGTTGGAAAATTAGAGCAGGGTCGTCAACAATACCTGCTGCAGCAAGCCCGTAGAACAAGAATGAGATTCACCCGATGTTAAATCGCGAAGACATACTCCTGCAGACAGCCACACAAAAAGGCCCGTTGGGCAAAGCCGCCATTTACACGCGGCTCTCAGGACCCGGTTGGCTGCAAGGTGCGATCACGCTCGGGGGTGGATCACTAGCCGGCGCCCTGTATCTCGGGGTGATCATGGGCTACGAAATGATGTGGCTGCAACCCATCGCAATGATCCTTGGCGTCGTGATGCTCAGTGCGATCAGTTATGTCACGTTAACGAGTGGCGAGCGTCCGTTTCAAACGCTCAAAACACATGTTTCACCCGTTCTGGCTTGGGGGTGGTTGATCGCCACCATCATGGCCAACATCGTTTGGTCACTGCCGCAATTCGCACTCGGCACCGCAGCCGTCCAACAAAACTTGATCCCCGCCCTGGATGGTTTCAATGGCAAGATCGTGATTGCGGTATCCCTGCTGGTCGTCGCCTCCATCGTGGTTTGGTTTTACAACTCCGGTAGTGCGGGGATCAAAACCTTTGAAATCATCTTAAAAATGATGGTTGCCGTCGTAGTCCTGTCGTTCTTTGGGGTCGTCGTGGCCTTAACGCGGGAAGGCTTGCTGCCCTGGAATGAAATTTTCTCGGGTTTCGTCCCACGATTTGAGTATCTCTTTGAGCCGGTCCCGGCCCTCGCGAAACAGGTGGCTCAGACCGGTGATTACAGCCAGTGGTGGAACGACACGATCGCATCGATCCAGAAAGACCGGATTATCACCGCATTTGCGACCGCCGTCGGCATCAACATGACCTTCTTGCTGCCCTATTCGATGCTTCGCAAAGGTTGGGGTACCCGTCACCGCGGCTTAGCCATTTTTGACCTGTCAATCGGCTTGATCATCCCATTCGTACTCGCAACTGGATGCGTTGTGATTGCCGCCGCGAGTCAATTCCACGGCCGCGCAGTCGATGTGATAACGATGGTTGGGGACGGCAATACCGACGCGAAAGAGGTCAAGGATTACAACAAATACCTGAAACAACGAGTGGAGCAGGAAACTCCAAATCTCAGTGAGGCCGAACTCATTGCTGCCCGCGAAAATCTGCCAGATGCCGATAAGCGATTGGCGGCAATGCTGGCGGGCCGAGACAACTTCGCACTGGCCACCACGCTGGAACCATTCGTCGGCAGCGCGGTCTCGCAAACGCTGTTCGGCGTGGGTGTGCTGGGCATGGCGATATCCACCATCATCATCCTGATGCTGATTAATGGCTTCGCTTTCTGCGAACTCATCAATGTTCCATCCGAAGGCACGATGCACCGAATTGGCTGTTTTCTACCCGCAGTCGGTGTGCTGGGACCCTTTGTTTGGGGAGCCGCAGCGCCCGCACTTGCCGTCCCAACCTCCGTGATCGGCGGAGCGATGTTGCCGATCGCTTATCTGTCATTCCTGCTGTTGATGAATTCACGCCAAACACTTGGTGACTCGTTTCCCACCGGTATCAAGCGTTTGATCTGGAACATTCTCATGTTTTCAGCCACCTGTGTAGCCGGATTCGCATCGGCATGGGGCCTCTACGGAAAAGCAATGACGATCGGGGAGCAGAAAATCCCGCTCGGTAATATCGCATTGGGGGCACTCGCAGTCATGCTGGTGATCGGCGTTGTCGGTTTCTTGCTTAAAGAATCTGCCCATAGCAAACAACGGGCATCCGAGACATAGTCGCTTCCGCACATTCAACCTGTTTTGCAACCGCGATCCCTCTCGCCCCCTCCCACAATCGAAACGGAAAAATCAAAATGATGTTTTGTCATTTTCCGTTCAATGCCCCCAAGGACGTATAACCAATGACTCAATGGATCCGTGTTGAACATGCTCGCCAAGAATCAGCCGTGGGCAAAAATCTCGAAGTCCGCGGCTGGGTGCGAACGCGGCGAGACAGCAAAGGCGGATTCAGCTTCATCGAAATCAACGATGGAAGCTGCTTCGGAAATCTTCAAATCGTAGCGCCAGCTGAACTTTCCAATTACGTTGACGAAGTTCAAAAACTGTCGCCCGGCTGCAGCATCATCGCGACAGGAGAATTGCAAGCGTCACCGGCAAAGGGGCAGGCAACCGAACTGCACGCAAGCGAGGTTCGCGTCATTGGCTGGGCGGATGCTGAAACTTATCCGCTGCAAAAGAAACGCCACAGTTTTGAAAAGCTCCGCGAGTGGGCTCACATTCGAGCCCGCACCAATACGTTCGGTGCCGTCGCGCGGGTGCGCAACCAGATCAGTCAGTCAATTCACAACTTTTACCATGAAAATGGTTTCTTCTACATCAACACCCCAATCATCACCGCCAGTGATTGCGAGGGAGCCGGAGAAATGTTCCGGGTCACTTCGCTCGATTTGGAAAAACTGGCGGCTAACGGTGGTCCCGTTAATTATTCCTATGACTTTTTTGATAAGCCAACCTTCCTGACTGTCAGCGGTCAACTGGAAGCCGAAACCTATGCCACGGCACTCGGACGAGTCTATACCTTCGGTCCTACCTTTCGCGCAGAGAACAGCAACACCAGTCGCCACCTCGCCGAATTCTGGATGATTGAACCCGAAGCAGCGTTCTTTGACCTCGCCGACAACATGAAGCTCGCCGAGGACTTTTTGAAACGCGTTTTTGGAGACTGCTTGAACCACTGTGCTGAAGATATGCAATTCTTCGATCAGAGAATCGAGAAGGGGAAAATCGAACAACTGCAATCGGTGGTCGAGAAACCATTCGCCCACATGACCTACACCGAAGCGATCGATGTGCTCACGAGCTGCAACGAAAACTTTGATTACCCGGTCTCCTGGGGGACTGACCTGCAAGCCGAACACGAACGTTACCTGACCGAAAAGCATGTGCAGGGACCACTCATCCTGACCGACTACCCCTCGTCGATCAAACCCTTCTATATGCGGGTCAGCGAGGATGGAAAAACCGTTGCCGCGATGGATGTCTTGGTACCAGGTGTCGGCGAGATCATCGGCGGGAGCCAACGAGAGGAACGACTAGATGTCCTGACCGCCCGGATGGACGAAGCTGGCTTGGAGCAAGAAGAATACTGGTGGTATCTCGATCTCCGTCGCTTTGGCACTGTTCCCCATGCAGGCTTTGGCTTGGGACTCGAACGAGCCGTTCAATACGTCACCGGCATGACCAACATCCGAGACGTCATCCCGTTTCCGAGAACACCAGGCAGTGCCGAGTTCTGACCCTGAAACTCTTTGCCGAGGCACTGCCAATCAGCAAATTGTGCCAGATGCAGGGTCAGTCCCATGATTTGTCAGTGCCGCGATTCAAGCAGCACTTGACTCGATAACGATCAGTGCTCGACGCCAAGATATTGCACCATCATTTGCGCAGCTTAGATCACGATCGTGCCGCCCACCCGCGGCAGCGTCGAACAGCGATGCCCGAGCGACCGAATGCCCGAACGCCCGACGCAGCGATGCCTTGTTGGCAATACCGCATTGCTTTTCGGCAACAATGCACGAAATCTTACCGACAGCCTGAGATGATGGTTGAACCCAAGCGATTTTGGAAAACAGGTTTTGGAATTGCCATCGGCGAAACAGCGATCCATGACCTCCACAGTAGGGACATCGGCATTGAACCACGTTGACAAAGACCCTTCATCATGACCGCTGGACGACTCGCTCCCTCGCCCACTGGGGCGCAGCACCTCGGCAATGCCCGAACCTACTTATTGGCATACTGGGCGGCACGAAAATCAAACACGCGATTGATTCTACGGATCGAAGATATTGATTCGCCCCGGATCAAACCGTGGGCAACCCAACAAGCCATCGAGGATTTAAGCTGGCTGGGAATCGACTGGGATGAAGGCCCGGATATTGGTGGCCCGAATGCCCCGTACATCCAAACCGAACGCCGTGAGCGTTATCGCGCCGCGTTGCAGCAACTAATCGAGGCTGACCGAGTTTTCCCATGCACCTGCTCGAGAAAGGATATCCAAGCAGCAGGCTCCGCACCCCACTTCGAACACGAAAGTCCGATTTACCCCGGCACGTGCGCCTCCTGGAAAAACAATCAACCGTTGCCTGCGGAGGGAACCTATAGCTGGCGATTCCGAGCCAGTGATCTTGAAATGAAATTCAACGATACCGTCTGCGGTCCACAAGCATGCAACCCCGCTCAGCATCTCGGCGCCTTTCCGATCACTCAAAAGAGTGGTGATCCGTCTTATCAATTAGCCGTCGTCGTCGATGATGCAGCGATGGGGATTACGGAAGTCGTTCGCGGCGACGACCTGATTGTCAGTACGTTCCGCCAGTTAGATCTGTATCATGCTTTAGGCTACACTCCCCCCCGCTACGCACACGTCCCACTGGTTTGTGGTCCCGACCGCCGGCGACTCGCAAAACGCCACGGCGACACACGACTAAGTCTTTGTCGCGAAGAAGGCTTGCCCGCATCAAAAATCGTCACTTGGGCGGCCCGTAGCTGCGGCTTACTTGACGAACACCAATCGGTGCGATCAGCAAGCGAGTTAATCGAGCGTTTTCAGTGGAATCGCTTGTCAAGATCCGAAGTTGTGATCGACCCAGCTACGCTATAGAACGCGATGAGCGTCGACCTTGTCGGTCAACGCTTACCAGCACATCGCCGCGCGTCGATGTGCGCCGAGACTCAGCGCTTCGAACAAGCGGTATTTCAAACAAGCTACAGACTGCCCTGGGTCCATGCGCCATCGACCAACCGCCAGGTCTGATCGGTTAGGTTTGCATCCTGCAACAGGGCGGGCAGACGGCTTGACCGAACATTATCAAACGAGGTCAGCTTCGCGAACCTTAACAAAGAACCTGGCACCCCAACTGCGGTGAATCCTGGATGCCCGGTCGCTGGGTAGGGACCGCCGTGATTCATTGCAGCACTCACCGCCACACCGGTCGGCATCTTGTCGTTCAGCAATCGGCCCACTTTGACCGTTAACTCCGCGGCAATCGCACCACACGCATCCTCTTCACTCCCATCAGCAGCACTGTAAATGCAACCAGTCAGGTTGCCTTCCAATTCAGAAATACTTTGACAGAGTTGCGTTAAGTCATCCGCAACAACGATCAACGAGGCATTGCCAAAGGCTTCGGTTTGAAATCCTTCAGGATTGGCCAAGAAATTCGTTGCCGAGGTTTTCATCAAAGTGTTGGCGTAAGCACAACGGTCACTCTCAGGCTCGCCACCGCCGGTCAACAATTCAGCACCGAATTGGCACAATGCTTTAACGCTACCGGCCAGTCCAGTGGCCACCGCAGGAGAAAGCAGGGTGCCGGCCGGTGAGGATGCGAATTTGTCTTTCACCGCAGCGATAAATTTGTCCGCTGCATCACCCTGCTGCAGCAGGACCAAGCCCGGATTGGTGCAAAACTGACCGGTACCCATTAGCACACTAGTGACGAATTCACCGACAATCTCATCGCCTCGCTCCGCCAAAGCCCCCGATGTAATCACAACGGGATTGACGCTAGAAAGTTCTAAATAGATCGGCTTGCCTGCTCGATCAGCAGCCGCTTTCAACGCCAAGCCAGCCGATCGACTACCGGTGTACCCAGTCGCACCGACGCGGGGATCAGATACCAGCCGTTCCCCGTCAGCGTGCGACGTGCGATACAACAATTGGACCGTCGCCGCTGGCAGCCCAGTCTCCTGAAGGGCCTCGGCAGCCTGCTCGGCAAACAACCGAGTTGTTTCTGGATGGGAGCTATTCGCCTTTCCGATGACTGGATTTCCTGCCGCAATCGCTGCGGCAAAATCGCCGCCTGAAACGCTGCCAAATGCAAACGGAAAATTGTTCGGACCGAAAACGCAAACTGGCCCGAGTGACTCATAGCAGGATCGAATCCCAGCCGCAGTATCGATCGTCGGCAACGCCCAATTGCCGGAACGACAAGCCGCCGCCGCGGCTCGCAACTGGTTGCTGGTTCTTGGCAACTCAACATCTGCCAAACGCGGGCTCTTCCCGAGTCCTGTTTCACTGAAAGCCGCCTCAACCAACGCATCTTTCGCCGCGTCAATACGATCAGCGTATCGTTCCAAGAAATCGGCAATCTTGGCAGCTGGCAGTTGCCGCAATTGTTTCGCCGCATCGACTGCTGCATTCAAGGCAGCATCACAATCGTCCCAAGAACTGACGGGAAACTCAGCCACCAAGGTCTCATTCTTGTTTGGATCTGTCGCTTGAAAAGTGGATTGGTAGTTTGCGTCGCGCCACTGACCGGCAACCAGCACAGGACGGACGGTGGAAGTCGCTGTCGACATGAGAAAACCTATTACGATGGAATGAGACGAAGCAAAGGGATGCTAAAGCACAAAATCAAAAACTAAACATACAAAATCAAAACGAGGAATCAGACGATCCAAACATTGGATCAAGTTCAAATCACCCGAATCAAATCCTCTAACAGATGGTCTTTCACAAACTCCACCGTTCAAGATGAAGGGTTCTGATCGGCCTGCGGCCATGGACTTCCAATACACTTTCAAGGGTCAAATGATTGTCCGCCTTTACCCGAACTTGAATACCCTGCTCGAACTTGAAGATTCGAACGATGAATCGTCGAAGCGGAGTGTCGGCTTAACCTTGAACCACAGGATTTGACAGCGTCCCAATCCCCTCGATCGTGATATGAATCATGTCACCCGGCAGCAGTGTAAATTCCGATGTGGGGACGATCCCGGTGCCGGTCATCAAAAAAGCCCCAGCTGGAAAGGAATTGTCACGCCCCAACCAGTCAACCAAATCATCAAACGAGCGGGCCATTTCAGCGGCAGACGTCTGCTGATCAAACACCAGCTGGCCCTCGCGTTGAATTTTCAAATCGACGCCAATCGATTCCGGCGGCGGCATGGTTTCAAAGAGCGTGATCCACGGGCCCAATCCAGCACATTGGTCGTAACACTTGGCTTGGGGCAGATAAAGCGGATTCTCGCCTTCAATGTCGCGAGAACTCATGTCATTGCCGACGGTGAGCCCTACGATGTCTAATTTTGCGTTGAGAACTAGGGTGACTTCAGGCTCTGGAACATTCCAGGTCGCATCGGCACGGATCCGCAGTGGTTGCCCATGCCCACTGACACGATGGGGTGTCGCCTTGAAGAACAACTCGGGACGATCAGCTTCGTAAACTCGATCGTAACACGACGCTGCGGCCTCAGATTCTTCCATTCGAGCAGTTTGGCTTCGCTTATAAGTGACCCCAGCCGCCCAGACCTCCTGGTTATCAATCGGCGGCAACCAGCGAATCGAATCATCGATCAAAATCGGGTCTTCTGCCGTAAGCGTTTGCAGAACCGATAACGGATCATCCAAGGCAAGGATCGCTGCCAGAGATGGATAATCTCCCAACTGGAGCAGAAACAATCGATTTTTTTCGACGCGGGCCACGCGGACCTGATCGGACGAAGTGAGGATTTTTGTTACGTTCATGTCCACAAGGATATCGAATTTTTATCGACTCGGGGAGCATTCATGCGCAATCATCGATCCAGCAGAGTTGGCCGAATGTCTATTTGGCTGGGGATCATTGTTGCCGCAGCGGCGATCCTAATCGCTCTATTGATCTGGCAAAGGGGGGCTCAGCCGAATGGTAATGGCGGCGGGAACGCCGGAGGGAGCAAAAATGGCACCGCAAGCCCCCTGCTATCGCTGACTCGTACCGCCCTGGCGGCGACCGAGAACCTGGAGACGGACGAGGCCGAGGATGCCTGGGCCTCGCTCCGCGAGCAACTGCCCCAAGACGAATCGATCGCTCTGAATCACGCCATCAACCGCGTCTTGAGAGTCGATCAATTGTCTGCCCAAGCGACAAATGCTGCGTTAGGGGATGAAGAGAAAAAAGCAGCCCGCCGTCAACTTGCTGTGGCGATCCCGGCAGCACGTGAATCCATCGAAGATTACGCGACCGTGACGACAGATAAAGTGATGCCACGCTGGCTACAGGCAAGAATTGACTTGCATGAGGCATCGTTGATGCTCGGCTTCTTGACGAAGTCGCAGCGGCAGGATGTCTACACGCGATTGTCCGCTGCAATTAATGGGGAAATTGGCAAGGATGCTCGCTCCATCATGCTTGGCGGAACATTGATCGGCGTTGTGCAACAGATGGAAGATCCAATCGATGGTTTGCCGTCCGACTTATTGAACGATGCTGCAAAGACGATCAGTGCGTTATCGAATCAGCATCCTGACAATCTGTTTTTCGCGTTGCGTGCCGCGAGATTGAATATCGATCGCCAAGATAAACAAGCCCTCGAGTTCATTCGTCGAGCCCAGAGTCTAGCCGCTGCCATCGAACCATCCATACGCCGAGAAACCAAGCCGATCGGAGTCACACCAGATGAATTGGTCCAACAAATTTTAACCGCCATCGAAGAAAACGATTGGCTCGAAGCAGAGACCAGGATGCTGCTGTGGTTCAACGTGCTCAACAGCACCGAAATCGTAAAGACCGATCGCCGACGTGCATCCCCTCATCCACTCGATCGCCTGAGTTTCGAAACGTTGCGTCGATTGTCGGCGGAAGCCGCTGCAGACTCACCTCTGGAGGTCGGGCAGGCCCCTTTGGCGTTCGAGGAAACAAGGATTGAGGGGTCTGATGCCGCCGCAGCAATTCAACCGATTGATTTTGACATGGATCTCGATCTCGATCTGGTCAGTGTCAACAATGCGGACAGTCTCACGCTTTGGGCAAACCAACAGGAGTCAAACCAACAGGCTTGGGAAAAAAAAGGCGAAGTAAAACTGGAGCACTCCGCGTCCGGACTGATCGCCGCCGATCTGTTCGTGGTT
Source organism: Rubripirellula sp. (assembly GCA_029213145.1). Classification (GTDB taxonomy): domain Bacteria; phylum Planctomycetota; class Planctomycetia; order Pirellulales; family Pirellulaceae; genus Rubripirellula. Next base: position 81,866 of record JARGNK010000001.1, read on the forward strand.
GATAGCAGCGATCCCGAGCGATTGAGAGTTCGTCTTCGCAATGAGAACGAATCCGAGAAACCCGATTATGGAGCGACCTCGCGTCACGAGACCATCCAAAACTTGATTGCCTACGGCAAAGACGGCGTCAGTGTGATCCGCGTCGACGGCCGAGTCGACAGCGATGAAGCAGTGCTGGAAGTGGTCGATACGCCCACGGGCCTGGAAGACGTCAAGGGTGTCATCACCGCCATCGCAGGCGATTTGGAGGCCGATGGCGACATTGACCTCGTGTTCGCGACGGAATCTGATGGAGTCAGGATGTTCGCCAATCGGGGAAATCGAACCTTCTTTGAAGTGCTTCCCGGCACCGACAATTTTTCGCGTGAAGATCACGTGGTATCGATGGCGATTGCTGATGTCGATCGCGACCTCGATCTCGACATCGTATCGCTGCACGCGAGTGGAAAAGTCGCCTTGATCGAAAACCTGTTGCATCTGCAATTCCGCGGTCGAGCCCTGCCAGAAATCGGGGTACTCGAGGGGGCCAACTCGGTATCTGTTCACGATATTGATGGCAACGTTTCCTGGGACCTCATCATCACGGGACCGAACGGCAGTCATGTCGTCTTCTCGCAAACGGCCGATGCAGCAGCTTGGACCGTTGAACGGACGAAATCCACAAATCAACCAGCCACCAATGCCATCATCGCCGACTTGAACAACGATTCCTGGCAGAACCTTGTGTCACTCTCCGAATCAAGCCAAACCTGCTCACTCGGACCGTGGGGATTTGGCCCCGAGGGCTGGAATCCGATGCCGGGATTCGGATCGATCCAATCTCCAGTTGCTGTCGATCTAAATCGCGATGGTCGGATAGATGTTGCTGCGATCGATGACCGAGGAATCCAGCTATTCACAAACCAAACCGACGCCGGACATTACCTGGATGTTCGCTTTCGCGGAATTGATGACAACGCCAGTGGCCGGGTGAATCACTACGCATTGGGCAGCGTACTCGAACTTCGATTTGGCCCTCACTACCGAGCGCAAATCGTAACCACTCCGTCGACGCACTTCGGCATCGATGGCTTTACCGATTCCGGAACCCTGCGAGCCATCTTGCCTAACGGACTTTCACAAACGATCCGTGATCCCGATATCGATTCATTGGTCGAAGAGGAACAGACCCTCAAAGGTTCCTGCCCCTATTTGTATGCCTGGGATGGCGAAAAATTTGTCTTCAAGACTGATTGCCTCTGGGCTGCCCCACTTGGCTTACAAGTCGCCCGTGGCGTCGTTGCAAAAGACCGACCTTGGGAATATCTCAAAATCGACGGTTCAGATATCCGACCGCGCGGTGACCGTTACGAGTTCCGTATCACTGAAGAACTCTGGGAGGTCGCTTACTTTGACAAAGTTGCTCTCAGCATCGTGGACCACCCTGCTGGAACAGAGATTTGCACCAATGAAAAAGTGGGACCACCACAAATCGCAGAGCCGACTATTTTTGCCTTTGCGAACGGAGAATTGCACAATGCCGACTCTGCCTTCAACAAGCTCGGCGATGATGTAAGTAAGCAGCTTGCTCGCAACGACTCTGATTATGTCAAAGGTTTCAAACGCAGGTATCGGCAAGGATTGTGCCCACCGCACTGGGTCGATCTAGATTTCTCCACCGCTGTCCAAGAAGACAATCGAAAGGATTCGAAAATTTACTTGGTCCTAACCGGCTGGATCCTACCAACCGACACCTCTTTGAACATTCAGATCGACCAAAACCCGTCGCTCGGTCCGATCGAATTCCCATCCGTTTGGGTACCCGACAGCAATGAGGCAAACGGATGGAGAAAGGCCATTCCCTACACGGGATTCCCCGGTGGTAAAACGAAAACAATCGTCGTCGATGTCACCGATGTATTGATCAAAGAAGACCCAAGACTGCGGGTTCACACCTCGGCACAGATTTATTGGGATTCCGCAAAACTCGCGATTCAATCAGAGGCAGCGACATTCCATACAGAAAGTGTTCCGTTGCTGGCCGCTGAAGTGACTTCACACGGTTACTCCAAGCGACTCCGCACCGACCCAACACAGCCGGAATGGTACGACTACCAACAAGCAACCACCACGCCACGGTGGCCACCTTTACGAGGCAAACTGAGCCAGTTTGGCGATTGCACTGATCTCGTCCGAGAATGGGACGACGAGATGGTGGTGATCAGTGGCGGCGATGAGATTCGATTGGAATTTTCACTCCCACAAACCAAACTACCCGAAGGCTGGGTTCGCGACTTCGTATTACACAGCGTTGGTTGGGACAAGGATGCCGACCTGAACACGCTGGCTGGTCAATCGACCATGCCGCTCCCTTACCGTGAAATGACTGAGTACCCACCCGCTGCTGGGGGTGAAGAACTCTCCGCCGTGCGACGAGCACGAAACGAACAGCACCTGCAGCGTACCCAGTCATTTCGGGACTTCTGGCATCGTTAATTGAACTTCCGGCAGCGATAGCAAAAGCGTTCATCCGGATCAGTTCGGCAGCCGGTCTCACTCAATCATCCGTTCACCCCAAATCTCCCAGCCCCAAATCTCCCAGCCCCAAATCTCCCAGCTTTAAATCT
>JARGNK010000001.1:84571-94632 GCA_029213145.1 Rubripirellula sp.
TCTCCCAGCTTTAAATCTCCCAGCTTTAAATCTCCCAGCTTTAAATCTCCCAGCTTTAAATCTCCCAGCTCCAGATCGCTCGAGTCGCTGGTGATTCCGGTTGGGGCAGCGGAACGAAGGCTGAAAAGAGTGGGAAAGCGGTGTGACATGGGCGAGCGAATCGCGGTTCTATCCGGGACGGTGGGCTTCGCACTATTCAGGCGAACAGGGATGTACAAGCCCATGCTGCAATCTAGCGAGTGAGTCGGATTCAAGCCGAGCAGACACTCGCAAAGGCCGAAAACCCTGTATTTCAGGAACAGAGTGCGACATTTAGGCTCACTCAGCAAACCATTTGACGACCTGAACCGTCTTATAAATTGTGAAGTTCTCTCCTCGCCCGCGGCATTCGCTAATGGATGATTCCACCGGTACCCCCAAGCCGGCTTCTCCGATCAAGAAAAAGAAGCCACCCGCCCGCGTCGTCTCACCGCGGCTGCGGGTGGTGTTGTACGTCGTATTGACGTTATTCGGGGTTTTGGTGGCGAACGGCCTGTACCTCACCTCCATCACCTGGATTCAGTTGTTTACCGGACGGGTCCTCGAAACCCACTTCTACCAGCTGATGTTCCTGATCCATCTCGGATTGGGGCTGCTGCTAATCTTGCCGGTGATCGGTTTCGGTGCATTGCACATGTGGCGAGCAAGAAATCGCCGTAACCGCCGGGCGGTCAAGATTGGCTACGCACTGTTTGCTGCCTCTCTGCTGATTTTGGCAAGCGGACTGCTGCTCATGCGAGTCGGCTCGTTCGCAATCGTGAACCCGGGCACCCGCAACATCGTTTACTGGGCGCACCTGCTGACCCCCTTGGCTGTCGTCTGGCTGTACTGGCTTCACCGCCTGGTGGGGCCGCGGATCAAATGGCAAATCGGTCGTCGAGTCGCGTTGGCGATTGGATTGTTTGTCGCAGCGATGGTCTCGTTCCAGGCTTCCGACCCACGCATCAGTGAAGACAAATCCCCGGAACAAGGGGCGCAGTATTTCGAACCTTCACTAGCGACAACAGCGACGGGAAAATTCATTGCTGCCGAAACGCTAATGAACGACGAGTATTGCTTGAAGTGTCATCAAGATATTTACGACTCGGCCTTGCACAGCGCCCACAAACTGAGCAGTTTTAACAACCCGGCCTATCGCGCGTCAGTTCGTGAGACGAGAAAAGTTGCGACGGATCGGTCCGGCACACTGCAGTCGTCACGGTGGTGCGCCGGTTGCCATGACCCGGTACCATTTTTCTCCGGCAAATTTGATGATCCCAACTATGACGACGTGTTTGACCCAACAGCCCACGCCGGGATCAGCTGTGCTGTTTGTCACGCGATCCAATCCGTCGACAGTCATGTAGGCAATGCGGATTACACGATCGACGAGCCCAAACATTATCCGTTCGCCTACAGCGATAACCCCCTGCTGCAAGAGTTAAACGGGCTGATGGTGAAGGCCAAGCCGGCTTTTCATAAGCATGAGATGCTGAAACCGTTTCACAAGACAGCCGAATTTTGCGGGACATGCCACAAAGTTTCGTTGCCCGGTGAGGTAACGAATTACAAAGACTGGCTGCGTGGTCAAAACCACTACGACAGCTACCTGCTCAGTGGTGTTTCTGGTCATGGAGCACGAAGTTTTTATTATCCACCAAAGGCGCAGACCAATTGCAACGAGTGTCACATGCCGGCGATGGCCAGCAACGAATTCGGCGCCAAATACATGGAAGATATCGGTGAACTTGGTGTGCATAACCACGCGTTCCCAAGCGCAAACTCGGCACTCTCCTACTGGACTGGTGACCAGGAAGGGATTGAGAGACACCGCGAATATCTCAAAGGCACGCTGCGAGTCGATCTTTTCGGCCTACGGCAAGATGCATCGATCGATGGCGAGTTGATCGCGCCACTCGGCGCGGAGGTTCAAGTCAAAGCAGGTTCCGACTATCTGATCGAAACGGTGCTGCGAACAATGTCCTTAGGGCATCACTTCACCCAAGGAACCACCGACTCGAATGAGATTTGGATTGAGCTGACGGCAATGCAGGGCGATCGCGTCATCGGGCATAGCGGCCATCGCGATGAACGGGAAGCTGTTGACCCATGGTCGCATTATGTCAATACATTCCTGCTTGATCGCGATGGCAATCGCATCAACCGTCGCAACGCGCACGATATTTTTACGCCGCTCTACAGCCACCAGATTCCCCCCGGCGCCGGCCAATCAGTTCATTATCGACTCGCGGTACCGGAAGATTCGTCTGACGATATTATCGTGACCGCGCGACTGTTGTACCGAAAATTCGACACCGAGTACCTGGACTTCATCCGGCGTGATCGTGACCCGGACAAAGATCCGCTCGATCTGGGGCAACCGGGAGACCCCAATGATCTGCCGATCATCGAAATTGCAGCTGATCGACTAGTGATGAAAATAGCTCAACGAAAGAGCGCACAAGGGGAAAGCAACGACGGCGAAAATGAAGAATCATCAGAGTCCAAAGTGGCGGATTCGGACACTCATCCTCTGTGGCAGCGTTGGAATGACTATGGCATCGGACTGCTGCTGAAGGGAAAGGCCGAACTGAAGCAAGCGGCTGAAGCTTTCCGAATGGTGGAAGGTCAGGGGCGATACGATGGCCCTTTGAATTTGGCTCGAGTCCAATTCGCCGAAGGAGACTTGGACGGGGCAACGGCATCACTCCGGCGGGCTGAACAGATGGATCCACCCCCACCCAGCTGGACTCTCGGTTGGTTGAGCGGCATGGTCAATCGACAACAGGGTAATCTCGAGCAGGCAGCCGAATCGCTACGCGGTGTTCTGCAAACAAAAGTCCCAGAACGAAGCTTTGATTTTTCAAAGGATTATCAAATTCGCAATCAACTCGGCCTGACTTTAATTGATTTAGCTCAAAGAGCAGAGGTCCAGGGTGACGACAAAGGCTTCCGAAACATTCTGCAAGACGCTCGCGAGCAGTTTTTGCAAGTGCTGGAGACCGATTCCGAAAATGTAACGGCTCACGCAAACTTGGCAGAAATATACGCATTGCTCGAGGACGACGATCAAGAGAGTCACCATCGGACACTTCACATGCGTTACAAACCAGATGACAATGCAGCCGAAGTTGCCATTCCTGCGGCCAGACGGCGTTATCCTGCCGCCAATCATGCTGCGGAAGCACTGGTAATCTACGATCTGCAACGCATCGAGCCGCAATCCAGGTAGTGTTGAATTGAATAGCGATGAAATGAAAACCGGTCCGAACGACACGGAATCTGGTGACCAAGACGTCGAAAACGATGCGGTCATCGGACAAGCTTTACGTGGCTCGCTCATCGTGTTCACATTCTTGGCACTTCCGGTAATCGGGATTTTAATTTACTTAAATATCGAAAAACGCGAAGCCGATTCGACCGAAGTCGAGGTGAGTTTACCAACCGAGCGGACTGCCAACGAGCAGCCCATACCGTCCTTACCCCTGGTAAATGTGACGGCAGAAGCGGGTATCGATTTTGTGCACCAGACGGGCCGCTACGGCGAGAAACTGCTTCCCGAAACGATGGGCAGCGGCGTCGCAGTACTCGATTACAACAACGATGATCACCTCGATCTACTTCTTATCAATTCAACCCGCTGGCCTTGGGACGAAAGTGACCAACAACCCACACGCTGCCGGTTGTATGCCGGCAACGGACAGTTTCAATTCGAGGATGTCTCGGAAAAAGCAGGAATCAATTTTTCGCTTTATGGAATGGGGTCGGCCATCGGAGATTACGACAACGATGGTGATGACGACATCTTCATTTCCGCCGTCGGAAAAAACTGCTTACTACGAAACGACTCTGGCGTCTTCGTCGACGTGACCACTGCCGCTGGCGTGGGCGGGACTGAAGAAACCTGGGGAACCAGCTGCGGGTTTTTTGACTATGACAACGATGGACAACTTGACTTATTCGTTTGTAACTATGTCGACTGGAGCAAAGAAGCAGACCTAAGCCAAGACTTCACGCTCGATGGTGAGTCCCGCGCGTACGGCCCCCCAAGAGCATTCTCGGGTTCATTCTCCTACCTGTACCACAACGAAGGGGATGGTACGTTCGCTGATGTCTCCGCACAGGCAGGTGTTCAGGTACGCAACGACGACACAAATGTACCGCTCGGAAAGGCGATGGGATTGGCTCCCGTTGACATCAACAATGATGGCTGGATTGACCTCGTCGTCGCCAATGACACGGTTCGAAATTTCCTATTCCAGAACAACCAAGATGGAACGTTTACGGAAATGGGTCGGCTTTCCGGAATTGCATTTGACCGTGCGAGTGGAAACGCTCGCGGCGCGATGGGCATTGACACCGCTCGGTTTCGCGACGATGGCACCTTGGCGATTGGGATTGGCAACTTTGCCAACGAAGAAAGTGCGCTCTACATGGCGAGACCCGGTCGAAAACAATTTGTCGACGCGGCCATGTTCACCGGCTTTGGACCACCAACACGTCTAGGATTGACTTTCGGGCTTTTCTTCTTCGACATTGACTTGGATGGTCGATTCGATGTTCTTGGCGCAAACGGGCATCTGGAAGAGGAGATTTCAAAAACGCAGAGGACGCAGCGTTACGAACAGCCCCCACAACTTTTCTGGAACGCTGGTCGAGAGGCGAAGAACGAACTCGTACTCGCCACCGCGAAAGAAACGGGCGAAAGTTTTCATCAACCGATCGTCGGACGCGGGACTGCCTACGGAGATTTTGACAAAGATGGAGATCAAGACATTGTGATTTCGGTCAGTAATGGCTCGACGGTGCTGTTTCGTAACGACCAACAAATCGGCAATCACTGGCTGCGAGTCAACCTTCAGGGCACCAGGTCTAATCGAGACGCAATCGGCGCGAAAGTCCAACTAGAAACCGGCGATCGCGTCCTGCAACAAACCGTGATGCCGACTCGAGGCTATTTAAGCCAAAGTGAAAGAACAGTCACGTTCGGTCTGGGACAAACCACGGCTGTTGGTGAACTGACGGTGACGTGGCCCGGCGGCCAACAAGAGAAGTTTCAAGTGGACGGCGTTGACCAAACCGTCAACCTAATCCAAGGGCAAGGGGACACCGCCGACAAAGTTTCGTCTGCCACCTCGGAGTAGCGGGTTCAGGATTCGAACCGAACCTCTCCACCAACCAGAGTCTTGACCACTTTTCCATTCAGCGTATGGCCGTCCAGAGGACTGCTGCTGCACCGGGAATGAAAAGTATTTGGATTGACAGTCCAAGTCGCCCGAGGGTCGATGATCGCAATGTCTGCGGCGGCACCAACCTGAAGCGTTCCCGCGTCGATCCCAGCAATTCTTGCAGGAGCGGTCGACAATCGTTCAATCGCGGTGCTCCAATCGATCACACCTTCATTGATCATGTAGGTAATGACGGTTGACAACGTAGTCTCGGAGGTCGCAGCACCGAAGGGCGAAAGATCGAGATCGTTCATTTTCTTTTCGCGGGCCCGCGGCATGTGACCGCTCTGAATTGCATCAATCGTTCCGTCAGCGACGGCTCGACGAAGAGTTTCGACGTGGCGACCACTGCGAAGCGGTGGATGCACTTTGAATTTTGCATCGAAACTGCGCAATTCAGCATCCGACAAACAGAGATTTTGTGGACAGACCGAAGCGGTCACTTGAATTCCCCGAGATTTAACGCGACGGATCATATCCACCGATCCCATGGTGCTGATGGGACCGACGTGCAAACGCCCCTCGGTGGCTTCGGCGAGACGGACGTCACGCGCGACCGCTAAATCTTCTGCTTCGGTTGGTAATCCCTTCAGTCCCAACACCAACGAAACTTGCCCCTCGTGCATCACACCCGCACCAGCGAGTTCCGGATTTTCGGGGCGATCAAAGATCGGCTTATCAAACATCCGGCAATATTCCAGCGCCCGCTTCAGCAAGGCGTCGTTCGGAACCGGACGTGGTGCGTCGCTAAACGCCACCGCACCCGCTTCATGAAGCAGGCCAAGCTCGGCCATTTGCTCCCCAGCGCTTCCCTTACTTAGACAACCGATCACATGAACGCGAACACCGCGGGCCTTCACCGCTTTCTGTCGAACGAACTCTACCGCACCGTGTGAATCAATGCATGGCTGCGTATTCGCGCAACAAAGCACAGACGTGTAACCACCTGCTAGGGCAGCAACACCCGCAGTGGCAATCGTCTCGTCTTCTTCGTTCCCTGGCTCTCGAAGCTCGGCTCCAAGGTCGACCAGACCAGGCGATAAAATCATCTCTGTTGCATCAATCCGCTGACACTGCGAGGGCAAATCACCCTCCGCGGGATCGATGGCGGCAATTCGGCCAGCATGGATCAACAACCGGCCCACACAATCCATCGATTGACTTGGATCAATGATTCGACCGTTTTCGATCAGCAGCGATGGGGACGTTGCGTTCATGTGTCTCCTACGATGCCTCTTTGAATCGTTCTGCGGCGCCCGACAACAACCACAACGCGGCCATCCGCACTGCAATTCCATTGTTGACTTGTTCCAAAATGACCGAATGGGGACCATCGGCCACCTCGGGGGTGATCTCAACACCGCGGTTAATCGGGCCGGGTGCCATAATCAAAATGTCATCTTTTGCCTTTCGCATGCGTTCCCCATCCATCGCGTACAGAGCCGCGTATTCATGGACGCTTGGGAACGGACGCGCTCCTTGCCGCTCAAACTGAATTCGCAACAAATTCAGAACATCGCAGCGGGGCAGAATATCGTCTAGCGAATGCGCGACTTCAAATCCAAGCTCGGTCCAGCGTTGACTCACTAACGTCGGCGGGCCACAGATGATCACGTGAGCCCCAAGCTTACTAAGTCCCCACAGGTTGCTTCGGGCGGTACGACTGTGCGCGATGTCACCAACGAGCGCAACGGTTAGTCCTTCAAATCGTCCCAAATGCTGGCGAATGGTCAGCATGTCCAACAGACCCTGGGTAGGGTGTCCATGCGGTCCATCACCCGCGTTAAGTACGGAACAATTCAGTTCGCGTGCCAACAAGTGTGGCGTGCCAGGCGTACTGTGCCGCGTCACCACCCAATCGACACCCATCGCCTCGATCGTTTTGGCGGTGTCGACGAACGTTTCACCTTTCGCCACGCTGCTGCCGGTGCTGCTAAATTCGACAGTGTCAGCCCCCAAGCGTTTAGCAGCCAGAGAAAAGCTGTTCCGCGTCCGCGTCGAATTCTCGAAGAACAGATTGGCGCATGTTTTTCCCGACAATAACGAAAGCTTGTGCCGGCACCCACCAGTTATCTCCTTCAAACGCTGCGCGACATCCAATAGCGTTGTGATCTCTTCGACGGAGAGACTCTCTAAATCGAGCAAATGACGCTGACGCCATGACTCGGGAAATTCGAGTTCACCCAACGGTTTTGGGTCGTCGCGCTGGTTTGGTTCGTTGTGTTCGCCTGGGACCACTTGCGGCATCGTCGGTAGCGTAGGTGAGAGTGCAGCAACAAATTCCGACCGCCGACACGGTAAGCGATGCGGAGAACCTGTTCAAGGAGCGACTCCTCTTGCCCGGCGACTAAAGGCAGCGAAGCACAGAAATACCACACCAAGCACGCGCCCAAACGCCAGAGACTGGACGACACAGAGACTGGACGACACAGAGACTGGACGACACAGAGACTGGACGACACTGAGACTGAAACCCTAGGTGACTGCCATTCGCGTCAGCAACAGCCACGCGATGATCCAACTTAACCCACCGAGCGGAGCCACAGCCCCAAGAATCGTCAGATTTGTCAGCACGAGCAGGTACAAACTGCCACTGAAAAACAGCAGACCGGCCAACATCAATCGCGCGACCCAGCGGCGATTCCCATCACTACCGAAGGGAACGGCCGCCAACGCAAACAACGCGACAGAATGGATCAACTGATATCGAACCCCAACATCCCACTGCCCGACGCGTTTGATGACCAAGTCGGCATCATATCCACGTTCCAGCAAGAAAGCATCTAATCCGTGCGCCCCGAATGAGCCCAGAATGACTCCGATCGCACCGCTTATACCGGCCCACAACAAAATTGCCCGGGCGATTCGTTCGGACTCCTTCACGAGACGATCAAACGCTTGACGGCGTCGATCAGTCGATCCATCGCAAAGGGTTTCCGAATGTAGTCACTGACACCCAACAATTCGGCGTAGGCCTTATGGCGACTGCCTTCATTCCCGGTAATCATGATCACTGGTAACGGTTCGTCGCGTAAGCGTCGTAATTTCTCGAGCACGAGAAACCCGCTGCGTTTGGGCATCATCATGTCGAGAATGATCAAATCGGGGTTTTCGCGTTCAGCGAGCGCCAAGCCTTGATTCCCGTCTCTTGCAATGACCACCTCATGGCCGGCACCCTCCAGTGCGTAGCGGACGGATTCGATGATTTCCACATCGTCGTCCACCACCAAGATTTTTTTTCCTGACGGAACGGCCTGCTTGACGGCTTCTTGTAGATCGTCGTCAGTCGCCATATTTACTCTGCTGCGGTTTCAAACAAATCACTGAGCCGAAACGAGACTCTTCGGAGAAATGTTTCCCCTCGGTGAATTATAGCCGATGCAGCCCCCCCACAAGGCAATTGAATAGCAATCCAGAAACAATTCAATTATTTGAGCAAGTCGTTGGACTGGTCTCCCAACGATCCGAATCAGCAATCGCTGAACCAGAAACGATACGACGCATGATCCAACTGTCCAAATCGGAAAGGACCACTGTGTCCATCTCGTCTTCGCCCGGATACTGCCGCACCTCAACTTGACCACCGATCATCATTAAAGAACGGAAGTCTGTCTTCAGGTGTTCGGGCTGGAACAGCGGATTCTGTTGCCCCCATTGCCACAACATCGGTAGGCGACGAGCTCGCAACTGCGAGACGTTTCGAATCGCACTGGTTGGAAATCTTCCACCAAGCGAGACCACACCCGCAAATTTTGCGGGCTCCCGCATCGCAATTCGCATCGCCATCGTGCCACCCATCCCGTAACCAGCAATGACCACGCGGCCTGGATGGATTTTAAAACGGTCACAAACCTCTTCTATCGCCGCCGCTACCGAATCCTGCGCGGTCGCAAGCGATGCAGGACTGTCACGCCACTGAAACCGATGCCCAGCGTTGTCGACAGCAAAGGTCCCGCGGATGCCAACACCAATGTAATTCCGCAAGCTGATATGCGGCATCACATGATCAATCTGTGTCTCGTTATAACCGTCGCTGTGTAGCCAAATCAGCAGCGGATACTGGTAGGAAGGCGTGTAATGCAGCGGAAGAAAAAAACTTCGCTGCGTGCCGAGTGAAGACCAATTCAAGTCATGGTTCTGTAAATCACCACCGCTTGACGCTTTATTCGATGTTTCCGATTCGGTTGATCCAGGGGACGACTTGGAATTCCATGAGATCGACGAATGAAAACGATTCATGGTGATGTGGTGCTCGGGAAAAAAGGAATGATAGCGAACCCACTCGCGCGGCTCATGCGTGTTGAAACCGTCGCAACACGCCCCCATTTTTCGGAGCCTGAGAAGGTAAGGTTGTCCGAGGATCGGTGTCAACGCTGATGCGTGACTTGCGTCACAAAAAGCGAAACTCGAATCTGTAAAACGAGTCTTTTCGAAACCGTTTGACACGGTCGTTTCCACCGGAATTACAAGGGCCGCAAAGTTCCCAAGAAAAAAAGTTCCCAAGAAAAAAGGCCGCCCCAATGCGAGACGACTGCCCGGCCAATCGTCCGAGTAGAAAAACGTCGCCGATTAAAAACCCGAATAAGCGAGAGCAGTAGTAGTCTCACCCACAACCGACTCGCGTCGCCAAACGCACGACTAACGCGGTAACTTTCGGCGAAAAGCTGCGGATCGCCAACGCGACAAAGCAATCGACGATCCAGTGCAAAACCCAAAGGTGTAACAAAACCGCTCACTTTGACGATCTCGACGAAGCGGCCCGATCGATCAGGCAGGCCAACGGATCAGGCAGGCCAACGGATCAGGCAGGCCAAC
>JARGNK010000001.1:94732-134339 GCA_029213145.1 Rubripirellula sp.
GATCAGGCAGGCCAACGGATCAGGCAGGCCAACGGATCAGGCAGGCCAACCGCCTAGGCTGACAGCAAGCCATCCATCGTTGCGACCAGTTGTTTAACAGCATCGACGCTGTTTCCAAAATCAGCGGTTTCCTTTTCGGTCAAATCCAATTCGATGATCTTTTCCACACCGCCACTACCCATCACAACGGGAACTCCGACGTAGTAGCCGCCGACCCCGTATTCATTATCGCAATAAGCAGCGACGGGAATGACGCGTTTCTTGTCCTTCACGACCGCCTCAACCATCTGGGCACAGGCGGCAGCGGGAGCGTAGTAGGCACTGCCGGTCTTGAGCAGCGAGACGATCTCAGCCCCACCCTTACGAGCGCGATCGACGATCTCATCAAGGCGAGCGGAGTCAATCAGTTGTGTGATCGGGATGCCACCGACGCTGGTGCAGCTTGGCAGCGGCACCATGGTGTCGCCATGGCCGCCCATCAACAGAGCGCTGATGTCCTCGACGCTAACCCCCAGTTCCATCGCCAAAAAAGTGCGATAACGCGCGGTATCGAGAACCCCAGCTTGACCACAGACACGTGCCGAGTCGAAGCCAGTCACCTTCCACATCTGCTGTACCATAGCATCGAGCGGATTGCTGACCACAATCACGACCGCGTTCGGGCTGGTTTGCTTGATTTGTTCGGCAACGCTGGTGACGATTTTGGCGTTGGTGCTCAACAGATCATCACGGCTCATCCCTGGTTTTCTTGGAATTCCGGCCGTTACCACAATCACATCACTATCGACGGTATCGTCGTAGCTCGTCGTGCCAACGAGATTGGAATCAAATCCCATGATTGGCGAGGATTGTCGCAAATCGAGTGCCTTACCGGCGGGCATCTCTTCGGTCTGCGGAATATCGAGCAAAACGATATCGCCTAATTCCGCCGCCGCACACCAATGGGCACAGGTGGCGCCTACATTTCCGGCTCCGATTACAGTGATTTTCGCTCGGCGCATGGTTGGACCTTTGTTTCTCTTCTTGGGTAGGACTGGATTGTGGGAGCTGCCAGATATCGTGCCGGATGCATGGCAATGGTCAAGTAGGCAAGCGGCGGCGAAACGGCAGCTCGCCAAAATCCTCGTCGGTATCTCACGACCAAACTATCCCGGCAACTGAACCTGATCGGCTTCCCGCTGGCGACGAATGCGTCGTGCATCGCGGTCGCGAGACGCAACGAGCCTGCTCCACGTCCAAAAGAATAAGATCGCCGCCACGACACCAAATGCGGCGACCCAACCGATCACCCGAACGCCAATCGGATCGTCGGTGCTCGGAGTTCGATCATTGATTTTGGCCGCAATTAACAAGGGGCCAAACTGGTCTCCACCCCCGTTCTGGTTCATGAATTCCGACTCGTAGCTCCACAACCGGTAAAAGAACCCATCGACAGCAATCAGGCTTCGATGTTCCGAAACAACAGCCTCTCCACCTTGCTGGGAACGGATCCGGTCTTTTAAAAACGTTGGGATTTCAGCCGCCACCACCGATACGGGGTATCGATTCTCGAAAACAGCTGGTGGACCGCTGGACGGATCAGGGCGTTCGATTTTGACGATAACTTCGCCTAAATCGACGACCGCATCGATCTGGTAGTAATGATCCTGACCGAGCTGATCCTGCCGTGCAGGATCGGTGACTGCGATTCGTGTGATTTGAACCGTTTCCATCACTAGCGAGAGCCATCTACCAGTCAAACCTTCCGGACGACTCAACAGTTCCACCGATTGCAATGATGCAGGATTCGGATTTTCCGCTCTTTTTCCAACCTGCAGAGCTGCAGCTAACATGGAATAAAATGCATCAGCGTCCTGAGCCACCAAAGGCTGGCGGGACCGCTGTTGAATCCCTGCCAGCAGCGCGACATCAAAACCTGCGTCACTAAGTAGTTGCCAACCTTGCTCGGACGTTGACCTAGGCGACCACTGCACGCGGGACGCCGCCATCGCATTCCAGCCACCCGTTGTCGCGAGTTCAAGCACGACTCCTAACGCCGTGATGCCATCTCCCGGCTTGGCGTCGCGAGGAAAAGAAGGGCAAACCAATTGTCGAGTCAATCCCTCCACATTCTTCACATCGATTAAAAACAGATCCTTGAACTCTAAAAACTCGACGAGTTCGTCAGGAACGGAAACACGGCGGGCCCGCACAAGCTCTCCTGTCAGCTGCACCGCATCACCAAGCTGCAAATCAGCCTCGGTACTCAGACGGTCACGCAACGAATCGTCACGAATGGTCTTCAAGCGATAAACCATCTTGGCGAGCTCACCAACGGCCGTTCCATCGCCGAGCGGAAATGCCGATTCAATCCTCGACTCGTCAAAACCACTTAACAAGTCGATGGCCGAATCAGACCGCGCTTCGGCAAAACCGAGGAATCCCCCCAGCATGCAACCGACGAAAAGGCTAACGATGCGAAACTGACTGATCATGAAGCGTCCGTGGATGGAGGAAATTGAATGGCGTTACCGTTTTCGCCGTCGGGCGATCGGCTCTCGGCGTCGGGCGATCGGCTCTCTGATTGGGATAGGAGCTGTTCAGGCTGGGGCAATTCGAGATCGGCAAAATCAGGATTTTCGCGATAAGCGGTTCTCAACCGCCGTCCATCGCGTGCTGCGACCGCGGTTCGCCATACGCCAATCACTGCTAAGCCCACCCCGACCAGCAACGCCACCGCTACGGTCATCAACAGCCGGCCCCCGACGGAAGATCCATCTTCTTCTTCAGGGATCACCGCTGCAGTCTTTGGCTGGGAAGCCACCAGTCGACCGACCACCACGGGCGCTAAATCGGCTCCCATCGAAGAGGTGTAGGCCAGCCGCTTCAAGAATCGGCCGGCAACCATCACCGGTGGCCCCTCTTGCTCGATCCCGGCTTGGCTAACTGCCGCGACCGCTTCGCCCACTTCGGGCACGATCACCATGATTGGCCGGTCGGCACCGTCGGCAGGCCGTAACCAGAGTTGCCAGTAGGATTCGATTCCGAAAACATTCTCCGCGGCCTCCATTTCTTCAGCCCGAGCAACTGTTCCCTGAACTCGCAGCAACTGACCGCGAAACACATCGGGCTGCTGAAGCAGGGGAAGAACCCCCGTCGTCGCCAAACCAGCCGGTGAAAATCCCGATGATTGATCTAGGTAACGATAAAATGCGTCGAAATCGCCAGATCTCCACACACTCCCATCGATCACCCGAGCATCCGCCGCATCGTCCAGAGCGGCCAAAAACGCAGCAACCATGGCTTGGTCGGACTTCTTCGGAACCGGGTCCTCTGCCGACTCGGCATCACCCAGAGCAGCTCGATCCGACAAAGCCTGTAACATGCCGAGCCATTCGATTCGCCTCTCACTTTCGATCGATTCCAGCGATTCGATTTGTTCCGTCACCGATTCCGCCGTCGATGGAAACTCTGACACCGACTTTCCTTGCTGCCACCGCGTCAAAGCGACCATCCACAAATTTTGATCGCTGCGAGCTAGGTCAGCGACCAGAGACTTCGCGATTTTTCGATCTTGCGGGTCAACAACCACCGGGGGGTAAATGCCGACCCCTTCGCCCTCAGTAAGCAAAGCGGAGCCGCCGTTTTCCGCCTGAAGAACCGGTTCCGCCGGTCCACCACCAAAAAAAACTCGATACATCCCAGGTTTGGAAGCCTGTCGCATCACGACGACGACCAATGCCAGCCCTAACACCATTCGAAGTAGTCGACGGTAGGATTGTATTGATTGAGACGACCGGCGGCCGCGCCGGTAAAGACTATCTTCGTTGAATTGGGAGGGGATGCGCATCAAACCCTTCGTGCGATCAGTTATGCTTGTTTGGTGACCCGACGCTCTTTAATCTAATGCTTATAGGGTCCGCGGCGTGCAAAGTTTTTTGCCCGGTGTGGATCTTTGCTGTTTGTCACACCGAAAATCTAATCCTCGGTACAACGTCGCTACCTATTTTTAATGAGTCCTATGACGAATCCATTTCTTGGTCCAACGTGTTTTCGTGGTCCGAGAGTGCAAACGCTGGCAAGCCGATGTTGCCCACAACCCAGCGGACGTTACTCAGTGGTTGCAGCAATCCTGCTGGCGATGGTAACCACCCTTGTCACCGCCCCAACCGCTAGTGGGCAGGGCGAGCCCGCCGAAGAATTTTTAAAGCGACTACGGGCCGCTGGATATTTTGATACCGCCATCACATATCTTTCGCGGCTTGACGAATACCCGGGTGTCGATGCCAAGATCACCGAAGCGATTCAGCTGGAAAAAGCTCAAACTTTTATCGACGCTGCGATCGCGACACGGAATTCCAAGAATCGGGATGAACTCTTTCGAAATGCCGAAAAAGAATTGTCGGATTTTCTGAAAGCAGAGAGCCATCCGCGCGAATCGGAAGCACGCCTGCAACTCGGCAAATTGCAAATGGTCCGCGCCGCCCAATTGATGACGGGAAAACCAGATCAAACCAAACGCGACATGGCTCGCAAATCCTATCTGGCCGCTGCGGGCACGTTCGACCAAATTATTGGGAAATTAAAAAGCAAGCTGCAAGAGATGCAGGGTGCCAAAATCGATGCTGCAAAAGATCCCGAAGCAGCCGCCCTGCGAGATCAATACCGGGGTGAATACCTACAGGCACTCGGCAGCGTTGGCCAATCACGCTTCTATGCAGCCCAGACCTTTGACACGCCTGCCGAAGACGGCAAAGAACTACTCGAGTCGGCGTTGGCCTCGTTCATCGACCTGAGCGAGAAATACCCAAAATATGTGCAAGGGGCACTCGCGATGCTCTATCGCGGCCAAGTACAGGAAGAATTGGGACAAACCAAGCAAGCCCGCGATAGCTACCTTCGCATGCTTGAACAACCAGATGCGGATCCGCTCCGCGATGGAAAATACCAGGCGATGGTCGGGTTGATCCGATTATCAATGGCCGACACACCACCGAAGTACGAAATGCCCATCACCCGCGGGCAGCCGATGATCGAGGGCATCAGGCCAAACGAAAAGGCATTGCCTAGCGTCCAAGATTTGAGAATCGAACTTGCCAAAGCTTATTTGGCAAAGTCAGCCTCTTCCGATGACAAGCTAAAGCCCGCTGAAAAGAAGCGAGCCGAATCGTCCGGACGCCAGTTGCTAATCCAAGCCAGCAAGCTACCCGGGGACCAAGCGGAAACAGCCAACGCCATGTTGGCCAACATGGGAATCGACCTCAACCAAACCGCTGACCTGCCGACCGTCGAGGATCCCGCCAGTTTAGAAGATGCATTGACTGCCGCGCGGGAACTACTTTCCACGTCCGACAGCTTGGCACAGTCACTGCAGGTCCTTGAGAACCAATCCGATAAATCGGCCGACATGGTCGATCAGATCAAAGAGATCAAAAAACAATTAATCGAAACACGAATCATTGCCATTCAAACGTTGCGTCGCGGATTGTCGATGGTCACGCTCGAT
Organism: Rubripirellula sp.; assembly: GCA_029213145.1. Lineage (GTDB taxonomy): Bacteria > Planctomycetota > Planctomycetia > Pirellulales > Pirellulaceae > Rubripirellula. Next base: position 100,218 of record JARGNK010000001.1, read on the forward strand.
GCCGATATGGAACTGGTTCACCAAACTCGCCATTTTTTGTCTTACTTGTTGTATCAAGAAAAACGTTACCGAGAATCAGCCGTCGTCGGCACATTCTTGGCACGCAAAGCCCCCGCGACAGAACTCGGATTGCGGGGAGGTCTACTCGCTCTAAATTCGCTGCAACTGCTCTTAGCTGAACAACCCCAAAACAAGCAGTTAAGCAGCCATCTCGAGTCGCTTGGCCAATTTGTCAGTCAGACATGGCCGAACAATCCGGACGCCGCCGCCGCCCAAGGCGTGATGATCCGGCTAGCCCTTCGCGACAATCGCTGGGCCGAGGCCCGAAAGGCGGTTGAGGCGATGGCAAAGGGGCGTGAGCGAGGATCTTTCTATCGCTTGATGGGCCAACTTCAATGGAATGAGTACATCCAAGCAAAGCAGGACGGCAATGATGCCGAAGCAGCGAAACACCTGTCGCAAGCCCAATCCGACCTAGAACAAGGCTTGAACGAAATCAGCGGAAAGCTGGTCGCCCCCGAGGCAATGCGAGCCGCGCTGATCCTGACCAAGACCTACATCAAACAAGGGGACTTCAATGCGGCTGCTGACGCTCTCGATCATGAATCGAATGGCCCCCTTACGTTAATGAAGTCGCAGGGAGCGCCCGACGAACGATTCGCAAGCGATCTTTATGCAACCGAACTTCAGGTGGTCGTCGGGCTGATGGCAGCTGATTCCGGCGACCAGAAAGCACTGCTGGAGCGAGCGGTCGGTACGATGGAGAAGCTTCGCCAGAGCGTTCAGGGTGACAATGGCGAGAAAAGGCTAACCGATATCTATCTTAAATTAGCACGTGACATCCGCGAACAACTCAGCACCGCATCGCCGGCCAAAAAAACGCGGCTGATCTCCGCATTTAGATTACTGCTCGACCGAATTGCAGCCACGACGCAAGATCCAGCAACTTTGCGATGGGTCGGGCAAACACTCATCGATTTGGGCGAAACCTCGATGGCTGCCAATCAAACCAAGGCCGAAGGGCAAGCCGCCGAACTTCTAAGGACAGCAACTGATACCTTTGTCCGGCTGAAGTCGCTCGATGCAGATGCACCGCTCGCAGTCGACTTCCTGCTTGGCAAGTCTTATCGATTGATCGGTGAGTACAAAAAAGCAGTTGATGTGTTCAAGGAGTTACTGAGCGAAAAGCCATCCATGTTGGACGCACAAATACAAGCGGCTCTGGCGTACGAATACTGGGCGGCCGAAGTGCCGCCGAAATATACCGGAAAGTGGTACGAGTTCGCACTCCGCGGCGCTAAACCAGGCCCCAACAAACAAAACATTATTTGGGGCTGGGGCAAGATAAGCCAACAGACCAGTCGCAATCCCAAATACCGAGAAATATTCTTTGACGCACGCTATCACGTTGCACTCTGCCGCTATCGCTGGGGCACCGCTCTCAAGAGCAAGGAAGTCATCAAGGCAGCAGCGAGCGACATCACGAAGGTTCACGCACTCTATCCAGAATTGGGTGGCCCCGAACAAAAGGCCAAGTTCAATCTGCTTTTGAAACTCATCCAAAAGAAACTGGGACTCAAAGCCGAAGGCCTGTGACCCAAAGAAGCCATCGCATGATCGTTCAACCACGCTTACTCCATTCAAACTAATTCCTCATGATACGACTCGCTGACCTGCTCCGAAGACTGCCGCTTTGTGTTCCGCTAGCGATTTTCGCCGGGATCACGATGGTGCCCAACGCGGACGCACTCGACCGGATTTATGAAAAATCGGGAGAGAGCATCAGCGGGGATGTGACGCAAACGAGCAATCAGGGCATTCAAGTCAAACGGGCGGGAAATACCCAGAACATTTTGGCCGGAGACATCCTCAAGATCCTCCATGAAGGTGATCCAGCTCCCTTAACACGTGGCCGTGAATTTGCGTTGGACGGGCAGTACCAACAAGCTCTCACCGAACTACAGAACGTCAACTTCAGCAGCCTGAAACGCGAGATCGTCAAAGCAGACGCTGCGTACTACATCGCGATGTGCGAAGCCAAACTTGCCTTGGCTGGCAAAGAGCCAAAAGATCAGGCTCAGAAAAAGCTCCTCAGCTTCGCCGGAACGTATCGAGACTCATGGCATTTCTACGAGGCAGCAAAACTGTTGGGCGACTTGGCATTGGCTCAAAACGATACAACAAACGCGCTGAAGTACTACAAGTCGCTCGAAAAGGCTCCCTCAACCGATTCAAAAGTTCTATCGGTCTACCTGCAAGGGTTAGTGCAGTTGAACAAAGGCGACCTGAACGCCGCCCTGACCGAGTTCGACAAGGTGATCAACCTGAAGGCACAAACAACCGAAACGACGAGGTTACAAATCCTGGCCAAAGCGGGAAAAGCGATGACCATCGCTGCCAATGGAAAAGCCGACGAAGGGCTGAAGCTCGTCAATGAATTAATCCGCGATATCAACCCGGCCGATGTCGAAATGGCCGCCAGAGTCTACAACGCCCAAGGCGCCAGCTACGAAGCCAGCGGCGACAATGAGGGCGCGATCATGGCTTACCTACACACCCATCTCATGTTTTCTGCCCAGCCTGATGCACATGCCGAGGCGTTGAAACGCTTGGTAGAACTGTGGCCACTCGTCGGAAAACCAGATCGGGCCGCTGCTGCCAGACAGGAATTGCAGCAGCGATACCCGGGGTTCTGACCCCCACCGGTGACTGTTTCAGCGGCTGTATTGGCACCCAACCGCCAGGCGGTCCCCTAATCGTTACGATCCCTGCTATTTTATTGACTTGTTCCATGAACGGGACACCGTGTGAATGCTCTCGCCCTAGCCGGCTAGAGTATTCTGGTGGTCTCGACATTCACGCCTCTCAAACTCACTTCACTTCTCTGCCGGAGAGCTTCGTTGATGTTCAACGCCTGTGGTTCACTCGTTCGATTCGCCAGTCTGTCTCGATCCAATTTCCGCTGGATCGCACCGTTGGTGATGCTTCTGCTCACGCTCTCGGCGGTAATTGCCACCAGTTCGGTCGCGAACGCCAACAATGACGACATTGCTGCGGAACTGGAAGAAGCCGGTGCTGATCCCGCGCCTGAGCCTGCTCCCGCGGCCGCCGACGAGGGTGGTGATCAAGGGGGCGGAGGTGACGCCAGCACAGCCCCCAAGGACACAAACCTTTTGACTTGGGTGATTAAGTCGCTGGGATTCGGCTACCTGGGAATCTTCCTGGCTCTCTCAGTCACCCTCGTCTCGCTCTTCGTCATGAATATGCTCGCCGCGAGACGCGATACCCTTTGCCCCCAGGAACTGGTCGATGCGTTTGAGGAAAAACTGAACGAAAAAGATTTCCAAGGTGCGTACGACATGGCCCGCACCGACGAGTCAGTACTGGGCCAGGTCTTGTCCGCCGGCCTGGCCAAGCTCTCACGTGGCTACAACAAAGCCATCGAAGGCATGCAGGAAGTCGGTGAAGAAGAGAGCATGAAACTGGAACATCGCTTGAGCTACATGGCGTTGATCGGCAACCTCAGCCCCATGATTGGTTTGTTCGGAACGGTGCATGGAATGATCGATTCGTTCCAGGTCATTGCGATCAGCCAGGCAACACCAAAGCCAGCGGAATTGGCGGAGGGAATTTCAACTGCGTTGTTTACAACGCTCGTCGGATTGGCAATCGCTATTCCAGCGATCGCTGCCTACAACGTGATCCGCAACCGTGTCACCCGACTGCTGCTAGAAGTTGGCGTGACAAGTGAGAACCTGATGAGCCGGTTCGAAGACGTGCAACCGCAGGGAGCCAAGAAATAAATGCGAGTCAAGGCAAAGAAACCCGATCTGGCTGAAGGCGATTTGACGCCGATGATCGATATGACCTTTCAACTGATCGCGTTTTTCATGGTGCTGATCAACTTTGCTCAGACCGAGTCGAATGACCGTGTTAAGTTGCCGAGCAGCCAATTGGTCAAACCACCAGAAGCACCACTGGAATTTCCGATCATCCTGCACGTCGCTCAGGATGGCGAAATCATTCTCGGTGGTGACAATTTCACCCCAGAGACTTTAAGGGTCGGACTGCGGCGTGAAATTACGGTGATCAAGGCAGAAAACAAATCGGTCAAAGATGCGAATGTTGTAATCCGTGCCCATAAGGATACTGCTTCGGGCGACGTCCAAGAAGTGATCCGAGTTTGCCAAGAACAGCAACTTGAAAACTTCGCCCTGCGCGTGAAGGAGGATCGTTCATGAAAATTCGAAACCGCGAAGAAGGCCACAAGGCTGAGCTGAGCATGACCAGCATGATCGACATCGTCTTTCTGCTGCTCGTATTCTTCGTAATGACCTTCAAAATTGTCGAACTTGAAGGTGACTTCAGCGTTCGCATGCCGTTGGCCGGTAGTGAATCGGTTTCGATGGACCCGACAGACTTGCCACTGAAATTACGGCTTCGGGCAAATCAAGAAGGTCGACTCACCTCCATGTCACTCAACGAAATCGACCTCGGAACCGATTTCGATCAACTCCGCGCCAACGTGGTCTCGCTGATTGGTTCGACTTCCCCAATGGAAGGTGAGGACGGCCCGGAAATTGAGATCGATACTGACTACAACCTTCGCTACGAATATGTAATCCGGTCGATCACCGCAGTGAGCGGCTACAAAGACGGTAACGAAATCGTCAAGCTGATCGAAAAGATTAAGTTTGCCAAACCCCGCCGATAGCTGACCCGATCTCCGTGATCTTGCTGCTGGACAATTACGATTCCTTCGTGCACAACTTGGCCCGGTATTTCCGTATCCTTGGATCGGAAACTCTGGTGGTCCGCAGTGACGATGTCGATGTGGTTGATTGCGAAAAGATGGCTCCCAGTGCGGTCGTCATTTCGCCTGGGCCGAGACGTCCCGTTGACGCAGGATGCAGCGTGAATGTGGTACGGCATCTCTCGCCAGAAATACCAATCCTTGGGGTTTGCCTGGGACATCAAGCTATCGGCGTCGCCTTCGGTGGCAGCGTGACGTCCTGCGGTCCGACCCACGGAATGGCAACGACCATCCAGCACGATGGCCAAAATCTATTTCGAGGTTGCCGCCATCCGCTACGGGTCGGTCGCTACCACTCTCTTGCCATCGATGAAGCAAGTCTCCCTGCAGATCTAAGAATCACCGCCCGCTGCGATCAGGGGATCATTATGGGAATCTGTCATCGCTCACGCCCCGTGATGGGCGTGCAATTTCATCCCGAATCGGTACTGACCGAAGATGGGCTACAAATCATTGAGAACTTTCTTGCGATGACACATCACCTCGACCAAAGTGCTTCGTCGCCGCATGAGGTCACACCGTGATTCTCGAATCGATCGTCACATCAGTCGATTCCAAAGGCTGCGTTAATATCGCTCCGATGGGCCCCAGCATTGACTGGGATCTCACAACGACTGACCCCATCGACCAAACAATCTGCCTGCGTCCTTTCCAATCCTCCCGGACCTATGGCAACTTACTGGCCACAGGCTTGGCCGTGGTTCATGTGACCGACAATGCAGAATTGTTCGCCAAAGCTGCCGTGGATGCCATTGAACCATCAGAGGTAAGTGACTGGATTGAACCACTCGAATCGACACCATGGTGGACGCTGCGAGACTGCCATCGCTGGTTCGCAGTTCAAATTGAATCGATTGATGATTCACAACCAAGAACAGTCATGTCAGCAAGGATTGCACGAAGTGCGGTGGTCCGCCCTTTTTTTGGTTTCAACCGTGGCAAACATGCCGTGATTGAAGCGGCGATTTTGGCCACCCGAACGCACTTGATGGACGAAGCAGAGATCAACAGTCAGCTTGATTACCTGCAACCGCTAGTGGACAAAACGGGCGGCCCAGTGGAGACTGCCGCTTTCGAGTTTTTGCGACGGACGATCGATGCCCGATTCTGCCGCCAATAATCGCCGCTCCAACGGATTAAACTCCTCCGCCGTTCGTGTGCGGACTGGATCTCGCTTGCACTTTGGGCTACTCGACACCGCGGCACCCTTCGGCGGAATCGGTGTCATGATCGCGGATCCAGCGACCGAAGTCGTCGTTTCTCGCTGCGAGCGTTTCGAAGCTGGGCCCATCGAAACAGCAAGAATCACCGACATTGCCCAACGAGTCGCACAACTCTCGGACGATTCAGCATTGCCCAACCTGCGTGTCGAACTACCCCAACTGGCGCCCCAACATGCCGGTCTGGGCAGCGGCACACAACTGTCAATGGCGGTGGCAGAGGCGTTTTGCCGTTTAATGGCCATCAAACAGACACCCGAACAACTTGCGACAAAAGTCGCCGGTCGCGGCAAGCGATCAGCCGTTGGCTGGCATGGCTATTTTCAAGGCGGATTGATTTTCGAAGCCAGCACGAATGGTAACAGCGTTAACGGTAGCAGCTTGAATGAAATCCCGTTTAATTCCGTTCAACAGCGGGTTGAGTTGCCGCCCTCTTGGACCGTTGTGGTCGTCCGCCCTCGAGCACCAGACCGCAGTGTCAGCGGTGAACTCGAAACCCAAAAGTTTCATCGCCTGCCGGAGGTCGCCGCCGAAGTCGTTGCTGAACTCCGCTCGCAAATCCAAAAGAGAATCCTGCCCGCTGCATCGGCAGCCAATTTCGATCCCTTCGCTGATGCGATTAGTTGTTACAACGCGGCTAGTGGTGAGTTATTTCGATCGGTGCAAAACGGACCCTACAACGGCCCCGCCGTAACAGCCTTGATTCAGTGGTTGCGTGAACAAAACATTCGCGGGGTAGGGCAGAGCAGTTGGGGGCCCGGCGTCTTTGCTTGGTTTGAAAACCGCGTGGAAGCAAATCAGTTGGTGCAATCACTCCCCGACTGGATCGAACCAATCACCATCGCGAATCCGCGCAACGAAGCTCGTCAACTGATTGAAACAAACGTCGATCGCTAAACGTTAACAGTCAAGCAACGCTGAAACATCAATGGCCTGTGACAACAGATTTTGCCTTCAGCTGATAACGGTAACGAGATGCGAATAGCCACGATCAGATCACCCAAGCCGTCATGGAATCGCAGCGATGGCAAAACGTGTGTCACAAACCAATTCATCAACTCACTTGGAAACAAAAACGCTAGTTGGAAAATGCCGCCGGTGCTGGCAACGAACTACTGTTCCGATGGCTCTTCCGGTTCCTGCCCCTGAGTCAAAAATCCGAGGCTGGCCCAGCCGAACAGCACAGCGGCGGAAACAAAGTAACCGGCCGCAAACTCGAGTACTTTGGGGCGATTCTCGGCACTCAAAACAATCTCCCCCCATGACTCGGGGCCGAACGGCATAAACAGTTGATTCCCAGCCAGCGGGCTATGAATGACTCCGAACAGTGTCATGATGCCCGCCAACAACAAGACTCGCGCTGCCAATTTCAGATCGTGGTCGATTACGGCAGCCAAAGCCCAAGCCCACAATAAGCTCGTCAAGATAAAACCGCTGCTCAACATCACCATGGTCTCAAGATTATCTCGCAAACCAGCGTCCGCCAGCGTTGAAAGATTGATCCCCTGCTCCAATAACGCGGCGTCACCAAACATCCGCCCTGGTAAGTTCATTGCCAAGAACGCCAACGCAGGCAAACAGGCGATCGCCACCGCCGCGTAGTGCTTGCGTGGCGTGGCGAGAAAGCTTTGGGCTGTAATTTCCAGACCGATAAAGACCAGAATTGGATAGACAACTGGGGCGGGGATATAAGCATTCAGCCATCCGAAGTAACCAACCAAGCCGGCTGACCCAATCAACAATGCGGTTCCCAGTGTATAAGCCGCTCGTCCTCCCATCGCTTTATATGCTGGGTGCCCGATGTACGGCGTGGTTTGGATCACACCGCCGGAAAAACCTGCCAACAAAGTCGCGATCGCCTCAACACCGATCACCGTTCGCGTGTCGTATTCATCACCGGCCGCAGCAGCGCTTTCTGTACAGTCAATTCCTCCCACCACCGTTGCGATGGCAAACGGCAAAGCGATCGGAAGATAAGCAAGCGCGTCATCAAAGGCGGCGACCCAACCAAACTGCCATGCCTCGAGCCACCCCATCGGGAACCATTGAATCGGCTCCGGTTCGGGAAACACGTAGCCTGTTCCAGGAATCCAACACATCACGTAAAAGACCCCGCCGGCAACCAACAGCGCGCCCAACGTGCCCGGTGTTCGACCGGGCAACGGCACATGCCCTACCAACGACGTCAAGACGATTACCAATGCCAACATGCCTGGCAGAGGATGACCGAGAATTTCCATCAAGGGCAAAAAACTGATCAACACAAGCGCGATCGCCGCCAATGACCCCAACAGCCCAGCACGCGGAACCACGCGACGTACCCAACCACTTAAGGGCGCAAGCGCTAATTTCACCAAGCCACTGACGACAATGCACCAAATCCCGATGTGCCAGGTACGCAACGCTGCCTCCTCGGCAGCGAGACCCATTTGCTGGCCCTGCAGAAAAGACGGCCCCAAAACAAACAAAATGATCCCGAATGTTGAGGGAGTATCCAGCCCCAAGGGCATTGCAGTCACGTCGTCGCGACCGGTTCGATACGCCAAGCGGAACGCGATCAGAAAAAAGGCTAAGTCGCCGACCAGCACGCCCAATGCCGTCCCTGGAACCATCCGACTGACCGCAAAATCAACTGGAAATCCAAACCCAGCCAGCAAACCTACCATCAAGATCAAGCCCGCCACATTGTCGAGCATCAACCCAAAAAAAGCGTTGATGTCGCCAGGACGGGCCCACCCGTATCGTTCACTCAATTTGGGACGTGTACTCAAGTGTCTTGCCTTCACGAAGTTGGATGCAGGAAATCTGTTCTTCTGGAAACCTTCAACACACCCCCCGGGCGGGCTGCCTCACTCACCGATAGTCGCCCCGTCAAGCAATTCCCGAGGACAAAGTCCTATAATCTTCCTGTAGAATCCCATGAGGACGGTTTTGACTTCCTTGCGGATTCAGAGATACTAGGTGTCGTCGAGTTGTATCACAGGCGAGTCGTCTGTGACAGCAACCTACAAGATGACGGAGTTCATCGCCCCCGTGGCCTGAAAGTAGATTGAAATTAAATTCTTTCTTGGACGAAAATGGCTTCGGTAAATGAGAACTTGTGTCGCGTATGTAAATACTGCGGTTAGACTTGCGTCGTTTCTCCTTCCTCGCTTCACGCATCAGATCTCATGAACGCTCCTACAAAAGAAGTCTCATCGATTCCGCAAAGCGATGTCTCGGACGAGAGTTTGATTGCTCAATATCGGGAGACTGCGGATCGGGGCCTGTTTGAAACTTTGATGCACCGCTACGAACGTGAGATTTACAGCTACTTGCGTCGCTATATCGGCAACGCAGAGATGGCCGAAGACGCCTTCCAGGGGACTTTTCTGCAAGTCCACCTGAAGTGCCATCAATTTGATCCGGCCCGACGATTTCGCCCTTGGCTCTATGCGATCGCGACCAACCAAGCGATCGACGTCCAGCGAAGAAATAAGCGTCATCGGATGGTGAGCTTGGATCGCTCCAGCGTGGGCGAAAAAGAAGACCGGAACAATGGCTGGTCTGAAAAGTTGGTGGGAGATTCGCCCGACCCGTTCCGCAGTGCTGCGGATGAGGAAAATAGCCGCTGGGTCCACGATTCGGTTGCGATGCTGGGTGAATCAATGCAGCAAGTGATCCAACTGGTCTATTATCAAGGCCTCAAATACCGCGAAGCGGCCGAAGTACTCGGAATCCCTGTCGGCACGGTGAAGAGTCGACTACACGCTGCCGTTCAAAGGCTCGGGCTGCACTGGGATGAATCGCACCAATCAGCCGACAGCTGAGCCCAGAACTGGCCGCTGGACCGCGACGACCGACCAGTCACGATGAGATTGGCGAACCAAGGAAGGCATTCACGCGTAACTTACTGCTGTGAACGCGTTGTGCGTTCTTCTGATGAGGTACATCGCCTCCGTTGGACTATACGGCCATGCACGAAGATTTACTCGGCTATCTACTAGGGGCGTTGGAGCCCCACGAGATGCGTCGTGTTGGGGAGTGGCTGAAAAAAGATCCTGAGGCGCGGCGTCAGCTCGATGAAATAGAGAAATCGCTCAAGCCGCTAGAGGAAAGCTTCCAGCCTAGCGAGCCACCGCCGGCTGACCTAGTTGCCCGCACACTGGCAAACTTGCCACCTATGCCCCAGTCAGGTGACCAATCTGCCCAAGAATCGAGCAGTGGGGAATCTGGCGACCAGGCAATGGTGGAACTTGCATCGATGAATCGCGGTGTTGATTCGCCCCCAGACAGCGCCATCAGATGGCTAGACTGGGTCGGCGGGATCGCGACAGCAGTCGTCATTTTAGGACTCCTGCTGCCGATCCTGGCCGAGAGCCGAGCCGAATCTCGTAAGGTTGCCTGCCAAGATCAAATGCGGCAACTCGGTACGTCGATCACCCAATATGTGACCCGCAACTCTCAAGAACGCCTGCCATTGGTCGCCGAATCTGGCCGAGAGGCTTTTGCGGGAATCTACGCGAATCGCCTATATGACATGGGTTTGCTAACCAGCCCATGGATGCGTTGGTGCCCTTCCATGGATCGACCTGCGGCAGAAGATTACAAACTGGTAAACTTGAACTCAGTGACGCCGGTCGCAGAGCTGCACACGGTCTCCATCAACCGGCTGAGCGAAATCCAACAAGTTTCCGGTGGTCATTATGCATACACGCTGGGGGTGGTTGATCACGATCACTACACGTCACCAAGATTCGAAGGCCGATCATCTTTCGCAGTCCTGTCCGACGCGCCTTTCATGAACACGAACAGTCCGACTGAGTTCCGCGTTCTCAGCCACAACGGCAAGGGGATCAATGTGCTGTATGAGGATGGGCGAGTCAGGTTCATTTCGATCACTGCCATCGATTCGATGCGTGACCACATTTGGCAAAATCATCATGGCAGTGCTGAAGCAGGCGTGAACGTGGACGATGCCTCGTTAGCGCCCAGTGGCCAACCGCCATTCGTGACCGTCAACCAACGCTAATGACCGCCTGTTGCTCCGCCCGGCGACCGCTGTGTTTTGGAAGAGAAGTGGGCGCCCCCGAATGCCGGCCTGTCACGACAGAGCCTTCCAAATTACCGGGCCCAATAGAAGTACTGTAACGTCACCGCTCGGCTGCGAAATCGAATCAAGCGGGTGGTCACGGAGCAGCGGCATTTATCCGCATTCGTTAGAACTTGCGGGCACTTGGCTCAGACGCCGTTGGGAAATCTTTGGGAACCGATTGCGCTGAGACCTGGCCAGTCGCCGCCCATTCGGTACCGCGTTCGAGAATCGTCTGAAAACCGACACATTCCATTGAATAGTCTGCGTGGCCCATCGCCGTATGAAAGACCCGACCACGACCAAAATCGATGGTCATCAACATCGGTTCGTGCCGACCAGTCCCTTTGTATTTCGGATCCGCATAGGCGGTTGCAAGAATCGTCATGTTGTCTGCTGGCCCTCGAAGCCGCTCATACAACTCGTCCTTGGTATGCATCCAAACGCGTGGTAAACCTTTGGTGATCGGATGCTCCGAGTTACGAACGATAATTTGATAATTGTGCTGGGGACCATGCGCGCCTCCCTTGCCAGGCGACATGTCTCGAATCACTTCGCCTTCACCGTTGATGTAAACGTAGGGCCCTGATTTTTCATCACGGTCGCCCCAGCCACCAAGCCCGATCATTTTGTTGTAAGCATCCCACTTCGGCCAAGAATTATTAGCCGCATGCACGACGACAAGTCCACCACCTTGGCTCACGAACTTTTCTAAACCTTCACGGGTCGAATCGGGGAGGTCCGCAGCACCCCAGCCAAAGTTGTTAATCAGCACGTCGTACTTGGTGAACTCAGGCTTAAAATCAGGATCACTTTTGGGCTGCGGCAAACTTTCATACTGACCGCCATCATCGAGCGAATAATCTTTCAGACGATTCTCGCCTTTCCACAAATACTGAGTCCGAATGACATCGACCTGAAAACGTCCTGTCTCTTCTAAAAATTTCTTCATCATCGCGGTTGTCTTCGGCCAGTCGCCGTGATTGTTCTGCCCATCCATGATCAACACTTTTACTGGTTCGGCAGCAGACACCACCAATGCAGGGCCCAGAAAGAACAGAAGTGTGAACGCACAAATAAACAAGCGTCGCATGATAAAGCTCGCACCAAGGATCGAAGACAACTATTGATGGGATATTTTAATCGGAGCTCGCAGCGGCGACCATTGACCCACCGGCAAGCCAACCAATCACTTCGCCCCCGCTGAAGATCGACTTTTCGGCGGCCCAGGGCCAACTTTTCAGCACGCCGTTGCATTTAGCAAGTCGCATCTAGAAATCATGCGTCACACCAGTCACATGACGCACACCAGTCACGCGCGGGAACAAAAGAACGCCGGCGACACCTCAGTCAGATCACTACTGCAATTCGGCTAACGCTGCCATCGAATCCTTCAGCTGGCCATAAAGACCTCGATAGATTGGAAACAATCGATCATAGGTTTTCACAGCTGCCCGTTGAGGAGCGGTTTCCTCGGCAACTTGGATCGTCGCCTTACATGCTGACTCAATTGAACGATAGGCGCCATCACCGACAGCGGCGAGCAGGGCAACGCCATAGGCGGGTCCTTGCTCTACTTCCAAAGTGGTGACTTTCTTACCGAACACATCTGCCTGCATTTGCCGCCACATCGGATTCGTACTGCCGCCACCCGAGGCACGAATCTGTCGCACTGGAACATCAAGCGATTGAATGATGTCCAGACTATCGCGAAGAGCAAACGTAATGCCCTCCATCACGCTGCGAGTCAAATGCCCGCGTGTGTGCGAAAGATTCAGCCCAACGAAACTACCCCTGGCTTGAGGATCGGCGTGCGGCGTGCGTTCACCGTTAAGATACGGCAAAAAGACCAAGCCGTTGCTACCAGCGGCAATCGCCTCGGCTTCGGCGGTGGCCACCTCATATCGCTTCTTGGCGGGGACTCCCGCCAAGCCTTGAATGACCGAATCAATCCACCATTGCAGCGAACCGCCACTGGTCAGATTGACGCCCATCATGTGCCATTTTCCATTCACTGCATGGCAAAAAGTGTGCAGACGACCAGCCGCATCGTACTGGGGTTCGTCACTGTGAACGAACATCACACCACTTGTTCCGATGCTGGTGCTGAGGACTCCTTTCTTAACGACGCCATTCCCAACCGCACCGGCAGCACAGTCACCCGCCCCGCCAACCACTTTACAACTCGTGGTCAGCCCCAAGGCCTTGGCTGCCTCGCTAGTCAACGTGCCGGTTACCTCATCACTTTCGACAACGGACGGAAGCAAATCCGTATCGAGACCTAACTTCGACACCAATTGCTTCGACCACTTGCGACGGACAACATCAAGCAACAACGTTCCACTGGCATCACTCACCTCGGTCACGTAGTCACCGGTCAGGCGTCGACGCACATCGTCTTTCGGCAGCAAGACTTTTGCCAAGCGATCGAAGTGACGTGGCTCTTGGTTACGCAACCACAAAATCTTGGGCGCCTGAAATCCTGTTAGTGCAGGGTTCGCAACGAGTTTGATCAGTCGCTTCCGACCACCCACTGCCGAGGTGATTTCATCGCACTCCGCCGCTGTTCTCTGATCGTTCCAGAGCAGTGCATTGCGAATGACTTGGTCATGCTTATCCAAGAAAACGGATCCGTGCATTTGACCACTCAGACCAATGGCCTTGATGGCGTCTGGCTTTAACTTGCTGGCCCGCATCACACCGCGAACAGTTTTGACAGTCGCCTTCCACCAATCCTCGGGATCTTGTTCGGTCCAACCGGGCTTCGGCTGGTGGAGCGGATATCCGGCATTCGCTTCGGCAAGGACCTTCCCAGCTTCGTCGATTAAAAGAGTTTTGGTCCCACTGGTACCAACATCGATCCCGAGGTAGAAGCTCATGGCAATTCTGGGCTGGGCAAAGGTTAAAAGCGGAGCAGATTGAACTTCGAGACACTATAGTGCGTAAATGGCTGAGACTGTAGCGGATCAAGTCATGGCGGCGAAAAACGCTGACGGGCGTTTGCCGACAATCAATTTTTCTTCATCACCGAGTTGCTTCGTGATTCTTCGCAACCCCTTGCTCGACCGCCGCCGGATGCTCTTGGGAACCTCAGCGATGATTGGTGCCGCTGTCGCCGGTTGCGGAGCACCTGAGGAACAAAAACCAGCATCCCCGCGTCCCGAAAGCCGTAATGTCCCTTTACGCATTCTCTTGACTGGGTCGGCAAGGGACGCCGAAACCATGGAACGTGGCTGGGGAGCAATCGCAGATCACTCACTGGCGATCGAGGCAATCGACTCGACCCGGGATGATGCTCAGGCGTTGTCAGAGCAGGTATTAAGCCAAGCCCAAAAATGTGACGTCTTGATCTATCCACTGATGCTGGCTTCCGATCTCGAAGCCAGCGAGTCAATCACAGCCCTTTCTGATGCAGAGGTCAAGCAGTGCGATACCGGTGGTGAGCTTTACGCCACTCTGCGTGCCGGGGCGGCGATTTATTCCGGCAAGAATATCGGCATCCCGCTTGGTGCATCACAGCCTGCCATCATCGCCTACGACGAGCTTCCCGATTTCGGTCGGGAACAGAGCCTCGACTGGGAATCCTATGATGATTTGGTCAAGAATCACTGGTCAGGCTCTGCAGGCGAACCGACTGCTCCGGGGTACGCGGGCGCAATGTTCTTGTGGCGTGCCGCCAGCAACACGCCATGGCTGTTCGAGCGTGAAACGTGCGAACCACTCATCGATACAGAACCATACGTCGAAACGCTCACCCAGATGCTGACGACTCACACCACATACAAAGCGAAACTCGAAACGCCAGAGGCGATTTGGGACGCTGTCACCGAGGGAAAGCTTCAGGGTGGTATTGGATTCCCACTGATTCGTAGTGAGGCCAATGGAGAGCCCGCTGTGATCCGCAATCTTCCCGGCGTGAATAATATCTCCCGAGTCTTGCTGGATGCGTTCTCTCCGGTCGCCTCCCTTTCGATTAACTGCCGCCAAAGCACACTGGCTAAACAGTTCATTCAATGGATCAGCGGAGGGGAGGGGAGTGCGGCCACTCGGAATCAAATCAGCGGAATGACCAACATTCGTGCCCAGGTTAACCAAAACGACACCTCGGCCAATTCCGGCAGTACCCCTGGCTATGACCGCTGGCTGGCCGAACAGTTGACCGCACCGGTTAACCTGCCAACCCTGCAAATCCGCCAGGGTGGCTTCTATTATCAGGTACTTGATCAACAGATCCGTCGCACCCTACAAGGTGAGGCGACGCCGAAAGAAGCACTTGCCGAAGTCGCCGCGCAGTGGCGAGCCAAGAATCAAGAAATCGGGACCGATGCTCAACTCCGAGCCTGGCGGCGGGCTCAGGGGATGCGAGGTTAACCAACACCGCAAAAGCGGATCCATGGCCATCCCGACCGCAAAAGCAGAAACAGGAGATCCACCCGCTTTCTACTTATCGTAACTGCTACCGGGCAACCGCTTTTGATTTCTGGCAACACATCGCAGATCTGAAACCGACGCGAAACGGGCAAAAAAAAAAAAGACTCGCGGTCAATTCCGCGAGTCTCTTCGTATTCAAACCGGTGAGCGACGATGAATTCGCTGTCGCCTTAGTCTTCCTTGGTTACTTCGGGCTCGCTATCCGAATCCTCGGCGACCGCACTGGCCGCAACGGGCTCGCCGCTGTCGGTTTCATCCGAATCGAAAGCAGGGCGTTCGGCACTGCGATTGACGCGGTCATTCTTACCGACCAACTCGAGGATCGCGCGCTCCCCGGCATCACCCAATCGCGGTGTTGCAAGCCTTAGAATTCGCGTATACCCGCCTGGACGATCCACGTAACGCTCGGCGATGGAATCGAACAAAATCCTTGCCGCTTCCTTGTCGCCAATGAGCTGAATCACGCGTCGTCGTGCTGCGACAACAGGAGCGCGGGCATCTGCCCACTTGTGCCAATCATCGCTCTTCCGCCATTCACGATAGGCGTCAGTGCCACGCTCGGCAGACGTTTCGTACTGCTGAGCAGCCTCCGCTGCAGGCAATGACTTCTTTGCGATTGTGATGCACTTCTCTACCAATGGACGAACTTCCTTCGCCTTATGCAGCGTGGTCGTAATACGCCCCGCAACTTTTGGCGCATTGTCGTCGTAAGTGGAATCTCGTTCGGTCAAAAACAGAGCGCTGGCCAAGTTCTTCAGCATCGCTTTGCGATGACTTGGGCTTCTTCCGAGCGTGCGGCCTTTTCTTCGGTGACGCATGGGGTCAAGTCCGTCGAATGTTTGGGTGTAAAGTGGTGATTCGCTAGAACAATGGTTGGTTCGGTACACGCATACCAAGGTGCAGTCCGTACTGCGACAACTTCTCGCGAACTTCATTAAGGGTTGTGTCACCGAAGTTCCGAACTTCCAAAAGCGCGTCTTCCGTTCTCTGAACGAGGTCACGCACAGTTTGAATGTTCTCGCTTTCGAGACAATTATTTGCTCGGACGCTGAGCCGCAGATCGGCCAGCGTCATATTGAGTTTGGCTTCCAATTGGGCTTCCGGCGATCCCGTTCCTCCACGAGCAGCCGAGAAAATACTCGGTCCCAACTCGCGATACTGGACGAATGGGTTCAGGTGCTTCCGTAGGATCTTGGCCGATTCGACCAACGCCAACTCGGGACTAACCGATCCATCGGTCCAAATCTCCAAGTTCAACTTATCGTAATTCGTTTTTTGACCGACGCGTGTTTCTTCTACTTCGTAGCGAACGCGGGTAATCGGGCTGAAAACTGCATCGATAGGGATGATGCCGATCTCGTGATCAACACTGCTGTGTTCGGTACTTGGCACGTAACCGCGGCCGTTCTCGACGACCATTTCCATCATGAATGGAACATCCTCGGTCAACGTTGCGATCACCAAATCTTTGTTGATCACCTCGACATCGGAGTCAGTCTGGACGTCACCACCGGTTATGACCCCGGCTTTGTCGCTTTCGATCGTGATCACGCGAGTCGCCTCGCTGTGGTTCCGAACGACTAAGCTCTTCACATTGAGGACGATTTCAGTCACATCCTCGAGGACGCCTGGAATCGTAGTGAACTCATGCTGGGCGCCACGAATTTTAATCTGCGTGACCGCACTGCCCATCAAGCTGCTCAACAAGACTCGGCGGAGACTATTGCCCACCGAAGCCCCAAAGCCCCGCTCAAAGGGTTCTGCGTAAAAATTGCCGTAGCTGCCGGTCAGTGAATCGCGGTCAACTTCAAGCGTGCTTGGCAGTTCCATGCCTCGCCAACGAATATGCATCGTCAAATACCTCTGACCTGAGAGACGGATATTGGAGGTGGTGGTCGGGATCGGGTTGCGAAAGGCTCAATCCGAGCGTGAGCCGCCCGCTTTCAGGACGGCGGCATTCAACAGCAGATCAACCCGGCAAGTCGGGCGACCTCGGATCTGAAACTAGACGCGTCGTTTCTTTCGTGGTCGGCAGCCGTTATGGGGAATCGGCGTGACGTCTTCGATCAACTTGACGTTCAAACCAGCCGACTGAAGCGAGGTAATCGCACTTTCACGTCCCGAACCAGGACCTTTCACACGAACCTCAACATCGCGCATCCCAAACTTGGTCGCTTTCTCTGCGGCCTGCTGAGCAGCACACTGACCAGCGAAGGGAGTGCTTTTACGACTACCCTTAAACCCACTCGTGCCGGCACTCGCCCAGCAAAGGGTATCGCCCTTGGGGTCGGTGATGGTCACCGTCGTGTTGTTGAAAGTCGCGTGAATGTGGGCTACGCCACTGGTCACATTGCGACGGACTCTTTTCTTTTTGTTGCTCTTTGCCACTGCAAAGTTCTCGAATCAGTGTTTGGTATCGAATGTCATTGGAAACAATAAAAGGCTCTCCCAAGCGAACATGATCGCCTCTGCGGCGAGTTCAGTCCGTTTAGCGGAGGTCCTTGACGCCCTTCTTCCCGGCGACCGTCTTTCGCGGTCCTTTTCGGGTCCGAGCGTTCGTCTTGGTACGCTGACCGCGAACGGGCAGCGATTGGCGGTGCCGCATGCCGCGATAGCTTTTAATTTCTCGGAGCCGGCTAATATTCTGAGCCAATTGACGACGCAGCGGACCTTCGACCGTGTAGTCGCGTTCCAGCAACGCAGCAATCCGACCAAGCTCGTCCTCATGGATGTCACTCGCGGGTCGTGTCGGGTCAATCCCTAACTTTTCACATGCCTCTCGGGCGGAATGCAATCCGATCCCATAAAGGTAAGTGAGTGAATATTGGATCTGTTTGTCGTTCGGGATGTCGACGCCCATCAAACGGGGCATAGGGCTAGCTCCGGTGAAAATCCGTGACTACGGGGACATATAATCAGCTACGCTCGCCTCAACTTGGGGCTCACGCTCTGGCCAAGAATCCCGAAATATACCCAGTGGCCCCCTTTTTGCTCAATGGGGACGTGGCCGCATTTTTTAAGGTTTCTCAGATACAAGTCTGTTTCAACGCCGACCAACATGCCCCAAACCCGCCAAACAGCCTGATCTGCCACGGCAAAACCAATTTCAAAAGCGGGAAAGAATAGCCAATCAGCCAACAAATCGTCGCTTCGGAGCCGCAGAAAACAGCTGGCTACCACCCTTCGGGAACTGAATCTCTTCGGTATCGCACGAATTCTGTCGGATAATCGTCCTTCATCGATGCGGGGAATCGAGCCCGCTCGACGGGCGAAAACCGGGTCAAATCCAACTCCAGCGTCGTATCACCCTTCAGCGACGCCCAAACCGTGGTCACCCCAACCCAATCACAGCGTGGCAGTAATTGCCGGTAAATTTCGGCGCCGCCCACGACAAAGACCCCGTCGCCACCGAGCGACTTGCCAAGCTGAATCGCCTCAGCGGGGTCAGCCGCCCGGTGCACCCCTTCGAATTTCCAATCTGCCTGACGGGTGACAACGACTGTCTGACGACCGGGCAAAGGACGACCGATTGAATCGAAGGTACGTCGCCCCATCACGAGCACTCCTCCCATGGTCAATCTTTTGAATCGGCGCAGATCACTGCTCAAACGCCAGGGCATTCCGCCCTCGTGACCGATGACGCCATCGGGGGTCATCGCGACTAATGCTGCAACAACGAGATCGCTCAAACCGCCACCGACGCCTTGATCCTCGGGTGCGGGTCGTATCCAGTGAGCTGGAAGTCTTCGTACTGAAAATCAACCACATGCTTTGCCTTGGAGTTGATTTCCATCGTCGGCAATGGCCTCGGATGGCGGGAAAGCTGTTCGCGTGCCTGATCAAAATGATTGCGGTACAAGTGCAAATCCCCCAAGGTGTGCACGAATTCGCCCGGCTGCAGGCCGGTGACGTGCGCCATCATCATCGTCAACAAGGCGTAACTGGCAATATTGAAGGGAACGCCCAAAAACATGTCCGCACTACGTTGATACAACTGGCAGGACAAGCGATCGCCGGCAACGTAGAACTGAAACAAGAGGTGGCAAGGAGGC
Organism: Rubripirellula sp.; assembly: GCA_029213145.1. Taxonomy (GTDB): domain Bacteria; phylum Planctomycetota; class Planctomycetia; order Pirellulales; family Pirellulaceae; genus Rubripirellula. Next base: position 119,805 of record JARGNK010000001.1, read on the forward strand.
AGTGCCATCTTGTGAACTTCCGCGACATTCCAGGCCGAAACGACCAGTCGACGCGACTGCGGATTGGTTCGAATTTCGTTCTCCACCCAGCCAATTTGGTCGATCACAGTCCCATCGCCACGCGGCCAACTCCGCCACTGATGGCCATAGACCGGTCCGAGGTCACCGTTTTCGTCGGCCCACTCGTCCCAAATCGTGACACCCTTTTTCTGCAACCACTTCACATTCGTGTCCCCACGGAGGAACCACAACAATTCGTAAATGACTGACTGTAAGTGAACTTTTTTGGTCGTCACCAACGGAAAACCTTGCGACAGATCGAATCGCATCTGCCGTCCGAACAGCCCGCGTGTACCGACCCCAGTGCGGTCGTCGCGATCGAGTCCGTGATGCAGAATCTCGTCCAGAAGCTTTAGATAAGTACGCATGATTTGTTAAAACGAGTTCCGAGATGGCATCCAGCCAGAGTTAATTCTTTATCCAATCTATCGTCCAATGTCGGTCGCTGCTCATTTGAACGTGCTCGGCGTTAATGTTAAGCCCCCTGGCAATTTCCCGGATCTCTTCGAGAGTCAATGCCGCTTGAAATGACTGCCGAAATAACTGCTGTGCCAATTCGTTTTCACTGCCGGCATACTGACGAACCAAAGCTTCCACTTCGTCCATCGATCCGGGACGAAACAAATCACGGACGAACAAACGCCCTCCCGCCCGCAACAACCGCACGGCTGTCTCGACCCCAAGCTCTGGCTGATCGAGGTGATGAATCAGACTGTTACTGACGACGACATCGGCAATTTCGTCATCAAAATCTGACATGTTGGCGGCATCGACGCAATGAAGCTCAATGCGATCTAGCAAGCCAGCCAGATCTATTTCGCGTTTCGCGATCTCCAGCATTTCCACCTCCTGATCGAGCGCCATCACACGCACAGAGTCAAGCCTCCGACAAATCTCGATCGGGATCGCCGCTGGGCCACATCCCAGATCGATGATGCGTTCCCCTACCGGACCGGCCGTCAGTTCGGTCACGAACTTTCGATTCACCTCTCCATGATCCATTTCGTGATACTGCTGAGCCTCTTCGGTGGGACTCATGATCTGTGGTTCGGGAATGCGTTTCATAAAACTTCGTCCGCGAGGAGTAAAAACGTCCGTGAAAATCGAATCAGTCGTGTAACGCCGGGGATATTGAAATTCCCAATGCCCCTGAACGCCAGTGGTGAACCACCAACGTAGAGGACGAAGAAACATAATTCGACTCTCCAGTCGGCCAGCCTGATTTCTATCGGAGCCTGAGTTACAATCTCTCGACTACGAACCGGTGGTTCACGATCCGGGGAGGCGTCCATGAAGCTGCATTCATGACTCCCCGAGATCCCACCGCCCCCACCAAGACGATGGTTTTGCTATGCGAATCGCCCGCTCCCTACTGACCGGATCGCTTCTGGTCGCTATTGCTTTTGTGATTGGCCAACAAGTTGCGGCTCCGCCCGCAGCGCAGATGAAATCGTTTGCCGATGCGTTTCTGGCCACACTCGATAAAGACCAGCAAGCGATCGCACAAATTCCATACGGGTCAGAAAAACGAGTGGACTGGCACTTCATCCCGAAGAAAAGTCGCAAGGGTTTAGTGATTCGAGAAATGAATCAAGCACAACGCACCGCTGCTTTGCGATTGGTGCGTGCCGCCCTGAGTGAGCTTGGCTACGACAAGACCCAAAAGATCATGATGCTTGAGGGAGTCTTGCGGGAACTGGAGGGTGAAGACAGAAATTGGGAGCGTGACCCAGAAAAGTACTACGTCACAATTTTCGGGACACCGACGAATACCGGTTCCTGGGGCATGAGCTTCGAAGGCCACCACCTGTCACTAAACTTCGTTTGTCGTGATGGACAAATCGTCGACAGCACACCGCAGTTCTTTGCCGCGAACCCCGCCACAGTAATGAACGAGGTCACAGGACCACTGGGGAAAGGAACACGAGTCCTTCGCAATGAAGAGGCGTTGGCTTTTGAATTGGTCAATGCTTTGAATCCGGCCCAAGCGAAGCGAGCGATCTTGTCGGATACCGCACCGAAAGAAATTCGTTTCGCCGGCGAACCTCAAGCCGAGGTCGGAGAACCTGAAGGCATCAGCCAACGCGAACTCAACGAGGATCAGCAAGCGTTGCTCAAAAAACTTATTTACACCTATACCAACGCGACCACCGAAAAGGTCTCCGCAGAGCGACGCGACAGAATTGACAAAAACGGTTGGGAAGATATCCATTTCGCGTGGGCAGGTCCGACCAAACCGGGCATTGGCCACTACTATCGCATCCGTGGAAAGGAGTTCCTGATCGAATTCGTCAACACGCAACCCGACGCCGCTGGAAATCCTGCCAATCATATTCACTGCGTTTGGCGAGACCTGACCGGTGACTTCGATTTGCCGAACAAATAGTTCAGGCTGCAGTGGACCACCACGGCGATAACCGCGGTTGTCGAATCAAGAGAAATTTCTCGGCCCGGAATTCGGAAAGACCGACTGTCTCTGATCATGGCCGTTGATGGCAATCGCGGCGGTTGCGCCGCTCGACTAAGTGGCGGGTCCACCGATATCCGACCGATACTGACCCTCCAAATCCGGCGAACAACCAAAACCGGACTGGATCTTGCCATCCGAAGATAATAGGTCGGAGGAAATAGCATGCTCATCGGTTGGTTCAAACATCTCCATCAACGGTACACCGACTGGTGCGGTGACCGCGATATGGAACTCGCGATTCGCAAGCACCTAACGGCCAATGGTTTTTTTGGCGGGACCGCGAAACTTCGAAATGTTCGCTTGGTCGCGGTGCAAAGGCCTGGATGGCTGCAAGTTTTCCGTTTTGAGGCTCAGGTGCGAGTCCGTCCGACCGACGATTACGACGACATAGCGGATCCAGAAGCCGAATATCAACTCGTCTATGGATTGGTTCGAGACGACATTCGGCGGAACGTGAATTCAATTCGAACTTTCACTCGCGAAGACCAGCGAAAGGAATTGTTCGCGCGGTGGAGCAAAGATTTGATTTGCCTTCGCGGTGCCCACAGCCTGGTTACATGAGTAGTAATCGACTTCCTCCAACCATCCCTTTTGAGATACCACCCCAAGCGGATTTCTCGCCAGCCTTCCATACCGCTACTCTAACAATCTGAAGAGACACCCCTGAGCGTGATTCGTACCATCTTTAAACGAGAGCAGTACGACACCCCGAACCGGGCGGAACGCCGACGCGACTCCGTTCGTCGCAGGCGTTCGACTTCCCCATCTACGATCTAGCCGCGTTGCGGTAGAATTTAGTGACCTGAATCTCAGTCCCACCTCTCAATCGTTGCTTGATGTGATGCCAATGATGCTTCGATACGCCACTGCCTGCCTGCTGTTTAGTCTGCCGTGTTTACTGCTAGGCCAAAATCCGGGTGACGTCCCCGATGAGACGGGCAACGAATCGGAATGGCTGTCGGACGTCCGACAAATCACATTTGAAGGCCGACGGGCAGGGGAAGGCTACTTCAGCGCCGATGGCTCGAAAATGGTCTTCCAGAGTGAACGCGATCGAGCGAATCCGTTCTACCAGATCTACGTGACCGATTTCAAAACCGGTGATCTCACCAAGATCTCTCCAGGTCATGGCAAAACAACCTGCGCGTGGATTCACCCCAGCGGGGACCGAGTGCTGTTCTCAAGCACCCACGATGACCCGGAAGCGGTTGAGAAACAGAATGCTGAAATCGAATTGCGGAACAGCGGTAAGCAGCGACGCTATTCATGGGACTACGATCCAAACTACGAACTTTACGGAAAAGCATTGGCCAACGGCGAATTCACGCGACTAACCAACGCGCGTGGTTACGATGCAGAGGGAAGCTATAGTCCAGCCGGCAGTCAAATTGTTTTCGCTTCAAATCGCCAAGCCTATTCGAGAGATCTCACCGATCGCGAAAAGAAATTATTCGAAGTCGACCCGGCTTTCATGATCGACCTCTATATCATGAACGCCGATGGAACAAACGTACGGCAACTGACCGATGTCCCCGGTTACGACGGTGGCCCATTCTTCTCTCCGAACGGCGAACGAATTTGCTGGCGACGTTTCTCCGAAGATGGTGCTACCGCCGAAGTTTTCACAATGAAAACCGATGGCACCGACGTCCAACGCCTGACAAGCATTCGCGCAATGAGCTGGGCACCGTTTTTTCACCCCAGCGGGGACTACTTAATCTTCACAACCAATAAGCACGGCTTCGGAAACTTTGAACTCTATCTGGTAAGAGCCGATGGCAAGGGTCAACCGGTGCGTGTAACCAGTACCGATGGCTTCGATGGTTTACCTGTCTTTTTGCCTGACGGCAAACACCTGTCATGGACGAGCAATCGCACAGAGAACAAACAATCGCAAATCTTCATGGGAACCTGGAACGATGCCCTCGCCCGGCAGAAACTGGGTTTAGAAAACAGCGAAGATCGCAATGCAGCCTTAGCCGCAGCGGAGTCTTCTTCACCCGACTTTGCCCCAACAGATGTCATGCGCCATGTTGACTTTTTGACTCGCCCCGAACTCGGAGGCCGACTGACAGGCACGGAGGGGGAGCGGCGGGCGACCGCCTACGTGGCGGCGTACTTGGAAAGCCTGGGATTTGAACCAGCAGGTGAAAACGGCTCGTTCTATCATATGTTCGACTTCCCCGCCGGATCGACACTAACCCCCGAGAACCAATTAAAGGTTGCTGGCGAAACGCTTGAACTCGGTAAAGATTGGCGGCCGCTATCATTTTCGGATGTCGGCAATTTTGAACCAAGCGGAATCGTTTTCGCCGGGTATGGGCTGCAGATTCCCGAGTCAGAAGACTCACCCGAGTACGACAGTTATGTGCATCTGAACGTAGCGGACCAATGGGTCATCGTGTTGCGTGATTTACCGCAAGAAATCACACCGGAACGGCGGCAAGAAATGGCGAGGTATTCGAGTCCGCGACGGAAAGCTTCCATCGCTCGCGACTTGGGTGCGAAGGGAATCTTGTTCGTCAGTGGGCCGACCAGCAAAGTTCGCAATCAGCTGATTCGTTTTGATCAAGCAGCATCCCAGGCCAGCGTTAGCATTGCCGCATTATCGATCACCAACGAGGTGGCGATCAAACTGTTGTCAGCGGCCGATAGCAACCTTCAGAAAATCCAATCCGAACTCGACGATGGCTCTTTGCAAATGGGCTTTCCCGTTGGCACTGCCAAGGCATCCGCAACCATCGGAATCAAACGCCAACGTGGCACTGGCCGGAACGTGGTCGCACGTCTTCCTGCGAACGCACCAACCAAGGATGCCGGAGCGGTAATCCTCGGGGCTCACATTGATCACCTCGGACGTGGCGGTAGCAGTAACAGCCTGGCCCGAGACGATGAGCGGGATGCCGTCCACGTCGGTGCGGATGACAATGCCAGCGGCGTCGCAGCAATGCTTGAAATCGCACAGTATCTCGCAAGTGAGATCCGCAGTGGCAACCTAAAATCAAAGCGAGATTTCGTGGTTGCCGCCTGGAGTGGTGAGGAACTTGGCTTGTTCGGTTCCCAAGCGTTTGTAAGCGACTACTACGAGTTGTTCCCAAATGCGCCCCGGGCCACCGAAACTTCACCGAAGGACGAGGTGGCAGCCGCTCACGGGCATGGCGGATCAGCAGAGCAAACTCGTTTGACCGCTGCAGTCACGACTTACTTGAATCTCGATATGGTGGGTCGGTTGCGCGAGAAACTTGTGGTGCAAGGCATCGGTTCGTCGCCTGGATTCGCCGGCGAAGTGCAACGTCGAAATCTCCCGGTCGGACTTAAGCTTCAACTCGACAAAACCAGCTCACGATTGCCAACAGATGCCTCGGCTTTTGTCGGTCGAGGTGTTCCCATCCTTTCCGCATTCACAGGTGCTCATGAAGACTATCACACGCCCCGTGATACTCCCGACAAATTGAACTACGACGGGACGGCAAAAATCTCACGGCTGTTCGGCTTGCTAACACGAGGCTTGTTGACCACCGAACAGCCACCAAAGTTTGAATTAGAGGAAGGTCAAGCCACTGAAGAGACCCCAAGAGCGCGTCTGACCGCTTACCTCGGCACCATCCCTGACTACGTCGCAGGTGATGTGAAAGGACTGAAACTAAGCGGCGTCGCAAGCGAGGGGCCTGCCGCGAAAGCAGGGGTGACAGGCGGAGACATCATCGTGAAATTGGCGGGACGAAAAATCGAGGACATCTACGATTACACGTACGCGATTGAAGCGTTAAAAATCGGCGAAGAAGTCGAAATCATCGTCAAGCGGGGCGAAGAAACAGTCTCCATGAAAGTCACTCCAACCTCCCGTGATTAACGCTTGGGGAGGAGTGCCATCGACGCGAATGGCGCGATACTTGCATTACTTGTGCAGAATTCAGCGACCTGTCGTTCTGGCAACGCTTTGATTCCCAGGCTTGGCCGTTCATGTTGCGAACTACCGGGAATACGTGTTTTGTTCATTCGAGTCTGCCACACAAGTAAAATACCACAATGTTGACTTATTTATTGTTTGTCATTCCGCCGTTTCTATTGGGACTTTATGCCCAGCGACGAGTCAAAACAGCTTTTGCCGAAATGAGCGAAGTTCCCACGCGGATGTCGGGATCACAAGCCGCGCGAAAAATGCTCGACGATGCCGGACTCAATTCGGTCGCGATCGAACCGATCCAAGGCCACTTGGGAGACCACTACGACCCCCAATCAAAAGTTCTTCGGCTTAGCCCCGATGTCTACCAGGGCCATTCGATGGCTGCCGTTGGCGTCGCCTGTCATGAGGCAGGGCACGCGTTGCAAGACGCGCGTGCTTACGGACCGTTGGTAATTCGCAACATGGCGGTTCCCGTTGCCAACTTTGGTTCAAAAGCAAGTTTTGGACTTTTGTTCGGTGGGATGATTTTCCAACTGCCTGGCTTGATTCTGCTCGGTGTCGTCTGCTTCGCCTTGGTCGTTGCCTTCCAGCTGATCAACCTGCCCGTAGAGTTCGATGCCAGCAATCGAGCGAGGAGAGAATTGGTCGCTCAAGGCATCATCGCAGGGAATGAAGAACAATACGTCGCCAAGGTACTCAACGCTGCGGCTTTGACCTACGTTGCTGCGACACTGCAGGGCGTGATGACCTTGGCCTATTACTTATTGATGCTGTTTGGCGGCGGCGGCGACGATTGATGACGTGGAATCGCGAACCAGGAATCCAATGATGGCCGCAGTGAACCTTCGGGCATCATCCCCTGCTTGTGACACATAGAGTCCAACTTAATCGGTGTTGCGGCGACGGAGACTCGGGCGCACGGACCTGACTGTAGTTGACAGGATGCGAGTGAACGGGCTAGGTCGAAGCTTGCTGCCAGAGATCTCGCGGAGAGGCCGGATTTTTAGTGTGCGTGTTCTTGCTTTAACACGACAAAAACGGTTCTGAATAGAATCTCCAAATCCAGCCACAGCGACCATGTGCGAATGTAATGATGGTCCCAATCGACGCGTCGCTCCATCTTGTCGAGCGTTTCGGTTTCACCGCAGCAACCATTGACCTGGGCCAAACCGGTTATCCCCGGTTTTACTTTGTGGCGGATCATGTAGCCGCGAGTCAGTTTTCTATATTGTTGATTGTGCGCAGCGGCATGAGGTCGTGGTCCTACGAGTGACATCGACCCATTCATAACGCTGAACAATTGAGGCAAGTCATCCAAGCTAGTTTTCGCAAGATCGCCTCTTTTCGCAAGATCGCCTCGACACAAGTGACTCGAGGATCGTCCTTCATCGCTTGATTTACGACCGGTCCATTGTCGCAAGTGCTCATAGAACGAAACTTCCAAACAAGAATCTCACGACCGTCCAATCCATATCGTCGCTGTCGGAAGAATACCGGACCTCGTGAAGAAAAATTAACCACAATCGCAATCAGCATCACTGGAATAGCGGCCACGACCAAAGCCAAGGCCGCCAACATCCAGTCGGCGATTTGCTCACTCAAACCGTCCACACCATACAACGGATTCTCAAATACGCTGACCGCGGGTAATCCCCCCGTATTGGTCCAACGACTGTGCAACAACTCAAAAACGAAAAAATCAGGCACGATGTAAACGGACGCCGTCGTATCGCTCAGGCCATTGAGCACAAATTTAATTCGCTCTTAGGCCCGCATCGGCATTGTGACCAGCACGGTATCGTTCTCGCTCTCCCGCGATGCATATACCAAGGTAGACAAATCAACGTCCAACCCCAATTCCTCGATCGCATCAGCTGATGCGTTCCACTTCCTCTGGTTCGTCCGCAGCATCACGAGCTTCGCTTCGATCGTCGTAAAAACCAACGAAGGGATCACCGAGAGAGGGTTGGTCCATGATATTTCTTTGGTCTGCCGGCCGAGCGAATTGCAGCCGGCGATGGCGACTCTTCGGACGCCGAAACCACGTCGCAAAAACCCTTGCTGCAAAATGGGAACGCACATTCGCTGCCAAAGCAAGCAGATTCAACACCCAGGTGACTGCGACACGAAGTATTTCTCGGTCGGCTGACCCGCCGTCACGACGACGCAGTAGTCCAGCCAGCTAACTCAAAAGTAAAAACAATACGACTGTAGCCAATCCCATGGACGGCGTTAGCGTGTTCATGTCACGACCGCTGCACTAACCTGCGGCAGCTAGTGCCGCCAAAAGCAACATTGCGTTTAAGAGAGAATGAACGAAGCCTAGTCAACGCTGTTGCGTTGTGATGGGAGTGCCCGAGTGCGAGACTAAGAGATCGCGATTTGACAAGAGTGGAGTAAATACCCCATAGCGACCTGATTGGCGAACGCTAGCTTGCTGTACTGTCAAACCAATCCAAACCAAGATCAAGCGACGTCGCTTGGTGTGTCAAAGCACCACTACTGATTCGATCCACCCCGGTTGCGGCGATTTGTGCGATCGTATCGATTCTGACGTTGCCCGATGCCTCCAGTTCGACCTCAGATGCAAGCTCGTTCCGAATCGAGACCGCCTCGGTGAGCAATTCAATCGAAAAATTGTCGAGAAGAACAATGTTCGGATGCTGCGGAAGCACGTCCTTGAACTGCTCGATCGAATCCACCTCGACCTCCACAATTGCTGGTGCCTGCATGCTATCGATCATCGCGGCCTGCCACCGCATCGCTCGCGCGGCAGCCCTCCCCGCCGGCATTGGACCGTCCGCGTCACCGGCAAGCGCCAGGTGGTTGTCCTTAATCAGAAACCCATCATGCAGACCACTTCGGTGATTGTGTCCGCCACCACAATGGACCGCGTATTTTTCCATCAATCGCCAACCAGGCGTCGTTTTGCGTGTGTCATACAACCGCGCTGAAAATGGCGAAATTTTCTCCGCATACTGCTGAGTTAAGGTCGCAATCCCGCACAGCCGCGAAAGGATATTGAGTATCGTTCGCTCACTGGTCAGCAGATCACGCACGTTCCCACGCAACCGGGCAATCGGTTGCCCCGGTGTAAGCCCCTCTCCATCAGCGAGCAAAGATTCCTGTTCGAGGTCGGCATCGAATTCGTCGATGATCCACGGCAACATCGCCACCCCTGCCGCAACGCCCGATTCTCGCGGAACGATCTGGCATCCACCCCGCGTTTGATCGTCAATCAAGCAGACAGTTGTCCAATCGACCGTATCCCGTAAATCCTCCGCGATCGCCAGCCTCACGATTGCCCGCAAATCATGCTCCAATTCTTCGCTTACGGTCACAGTGCGGTAATCTTGGTGGGCCATCGTTGAACAGTTTCCAAGGACGAAGTGACAGGGTGGATTGCGTAAGCCAGATTCCGCGCGCTATCCTACCGGGGTAAACAGCGTTTCGGGAGGGCCAGCGTGATTATAGACCTGCCTCTTCTGTTGAATCGGTGACGGCTGGGGGGCAAAAGGGGCAGGGTGGATCATCACAACAGGCAACGACTAGATCGGTCTCTGGTCAATCTACGAAAGCAGGGCATGCAAAGACCGCTCGCAGCGATTGCTATTTTGCTTCATATGGCGTTGATCGTTCTGTGGTGGTCGACTCCTGCCGCATTACCTCCGATTCGGGGCAAGCTACAAATCGACATCAATCGAGCGTCACCCCAGGAACTGTCAATTTTGCCCCAAGTCGGTCCGGTGCTGGCTCAAAGAATTGTCGAGAATCGAAAAAGGTTAGGGTTTTTTGCTGATGTCCAGGCCTTAGATCGAGTCCACGGAATCGGCCAACAGACACTACGGCAAATCAGCCCGTACTGCGCTGCTGGCTCACCTTCACTCCCGAGCCACCGATAGCGTCCGGTGGCTAAACGCGTCATGGCAATCATGGTGGCCACTACGGTACGATAGTGGCATGTCAGAATCATCGACGGAGCTAACTCCCGCCCCCTTCGAACTGCAACAGCCGTTTCCCCCTGCTGGCGATCAGCCTCGGGCGATTGAGGCATTGACCAAGGGTTTTTTGGCGGGCCGAAAAACGCAGGCCCTGCTGGGCGCAACTGGAACAGGCAAGACCTTCACGATGGCCAACGTCATCGCAAACCTTGGTCGCCCAGCCTTGGTACTTAGCCACAACAAAACGCTAGCTGCACAGCTATACAGCGAGTTCAAGGAATTCTTTCCCAACAATGCGGTTCACTACTTCGTCAGCTATTACGACTACTACCAGCCAGAGGCCTATATTCCGCAACGCGACGTCTACATCGAAAAAGATGCGTCGATCAACGAAGAAATCGATCGATTGCGACTTGCCACGACCAGCTCACTTGTCAGTCGCCGCGATGTCGTCATCATCGCCTCGGTCAGCAGTATTTACGGACTTGGTTCGCCATCCGATTACAAGGAATTAATGGTTGCACTTCACCGTGGAGAGCAAACGCGCCGTGATCACCTCCTGCTGAAGTTGGTCGACGTGCTGTACGAGCGGAATGACGTCGCTTTTGAGCGAGGAAAATTCCGCGTCCGAGGCGATTCGATCGAACTTTGGCCAAGCTACGAGGAATTCGCCTACCGGATCGAGATGTGGGGAGACGAGATTGAACAAATTTCGATCATCAAGCCGCTATCGGGCGAGACGATCAAAACACTGGACCACATTTACATCTACCCGGCACGGCACTTTGTCATGCCGGAGGATCGGATCCAAAACGCGCTTCGAGTTATTCGAGAAGAACTCGCACAGCAACTTGAAGTGTTCCAATCGCAAGGAAAACTACTTGAAGCACAACGTCTCTCTGCCCGCACTCGATTTGACCTGGAAATGCTCGCGGAGGTCGGACATTGCCCGGGCATCGAGAATTACTCACGCCCCTTATCCGGCAAACCACCGGGTGCTACCCCTGACACCTTGTATGAGTTCTTTCCCGACGATTTCATTACGTTTGTCGACGAGTCGCATGTAACCATACCGCAGGTTCGCGCGATGTATGCCGGTGACCGCAGCCGCAAAGAAACCCTGGTCAGCCATGGATTCCGCTTGCCCAGCGCGATGGACAATCGTCCCATGAAATTTGAAGAGTGGGAAGAACGAACCGGTCAAATCTGTTTCGTCAGCGCGACACCAAGCGACTACGAACTCAAACGGACACGCGGGCAGGTCGTGGAACAAATCATTCGCCCCACCGGCCTGTTGGATCCGGAGGTAGAAGTCGTCTCCGCCCGGGGGCAAGTCAATCATCTGATGGAACAAATCCGCGTCCGCGCTGAACGCGATGAACGTGTCCTGGTGACCGCCCTTACCAAACGATTAGCAGAAGATCTCTCGACATTTCTCCAGGAACAGAACATCCGCTGCCGTTGGCTTCATAGTGAACTCGATGCGTTTGAACGCGTGGATTTACTGCAAGAGTTACGAGCTGGACGATTTGATTGTCTGGTGGGTGTCAACCTGCTCCGTGAAGGACTGGATTTGCCCGAGGTTTCGCTGGTCGCAATTCTAGATGCTGACAAGGAAGGGTTCCTGCGAAGCGAAACCAGTTTGATTCAAACAATCGGCCGGGCAGCAAGAAACGCCAATTCAAAAGTCATTCTGTATGGAGATAAGGTCACTGACTCGATGAAATTGGCCATCGACGAAACAGAACGACGCCGTGCGATCCAACAAAAATACAATGACGAACACGGGATCACTCCGGAAACAATTCGCAAAAAAATCCGGGCAGGAATCGAAGTGGACGCATCCCGGCATCGGGCCAATACAGCGGCAGCGAAGGACGAGGGAGAGGTCACCTACATTACCATCGAATACGTCGATTCGCTTGAACAAGAAATGCTGGCTGCTGCTGAAGCTTTGGAATTTGAACGTGCCGCATCACTTCGTGATCGCGTGCTGCAACTAAAAGAAAATATCGGCAAGCCTTTATCCGAAGTCGAATTCGAACGAACGTCACAAAGTAGTGCTTCGGGGCGTCAAAAGAAACGCCGAAAGGGAATCAAAGGTGGCAGCAAAGTGCCTCGGCCAAAGCGTAACGGCTAGACGTCGTACAAGCGTAGCCATCGGCCAAGCAACTTTCAAATCAACTAGGCCGCACGGTTTTGACGCTTGAGCTGTTTTCGCAATCGACGCCTTTCACTTTTACTAAGTGAACTCCAGTCGATCTCCTCTGAATCGATCACTTCGTCATACCGATCAGATTCAGCTGATGACTTTTCGGCTCGCTTCACTTCCACAGCGACCTCTTTTTCTAGATCCTTCTCGACGGCCTTTTTCTCTGCCGTCTTTCTCCGACTCAACCACCCGCCCGACTTAGGTTTTTCGGCTTGAACCGCGGGATCTGCCTCGTCAGATCCAGCCTGTTTATTTCGACGCCACCAACGACCACTTTTCTTGCTCGTCGAATCTTCTTTCGCAGCATCTGTTTCTTCCTTGACTTCTTTTCGTCTCAACCAACCTCCACGTTGTTTCTGCTCGCCCGATTTTTCTTTTTCTTCAACTGACTTCGTCTTCGCGTTATCGTCTTGCCGGGATACTGGCTTTAAACGAAGAGAGAACCCACGCTTCTTCTTCGGCTTGGCGGAGGAATCCACTGACTTGGATTTCACTGACTCACTCTTTTTAGAGCTGCGACCAGCCTCGCTTTTTGCTCGACGCCAGAACCAACTTCGTTTTTTAGATTGCACCTCCGCCGCATCCGTTTCAACTTCAGCGGATTCGTCTTCCAATTCATGTGTAGATGATTGTTTTTGAACCGATGGACTTTGCTTCGAGCGTCTTGCGGGTTCAGCCGAGTCACTTTTTGATTGCCGCTCCAACTTTTCGGACTTGGTCTTCGCCACCTTTTCAATTTCTTCCTGAGGATCCTTATCAAACAAATCCTGTCGCACCCTCTGCCATCGCTCACGCATCGACACCGAATCTTCTACCTGCCGCACTTCTCGGTAGAGCATTCTTAAATAGGCGATGGTTGCGATAAAAACAGCACTGCTAGCCATCAACGGCATGGCAGTGACCAACACCCAGCGACCGACCGTTGTGACCTCCATTACATTCCATTGAACAGCGACGGCGATTCCCCAACACACGACACTAAGACTCAGCGTCAACATTGCAAACCGGCAACGGTGTATCTCAGCCAGCATTTGCAATAACAAGATTGCGCCACCAAACAACACAATTAATCGAACCCAGTCGCCGCCCGCCAACGCGACGCGGCGCCCAAATGCCAAATCGAGTAAAGCTCCGCTCCAATCAACGATGGGTACCAAAGCCTGCAAACTACTCAGTAGAGCAACGATCAAAACGGTTCGCCACAATCGGTAACGCCCCGCGAAGTCATCATTACGATGACGTCGTAACTGATAGATCAAAAACGAAAGACCTGCCGTCCCCGCCAGCATCATCACCATGAACCAACGACCAAAACTGTCGGGTCGATCCAACCGCAGCGGACCGGAAATACCGGGATTATCTGCGATACTTGGCCAACTGACCGATGCGTAGTGCCCCAGACATAGCAAACTGCTGATCGCGAAAATGATGCTCGCGACCAAGGCCATCGAACTACGCTTGACCGGAACAAGAGAAAACCAACGCGCCCGCAATCGCCGATGCACTCGCGAACCGTAGGCGGCCGACGGTTGCCGCGCTTCGCGCATCCGAGCCAAATCACCGCCCGTCGCCGAGTCAGTTTGGTGCGTCGAATATAAGACTCGCCGACGCCGATCGAGCGTTCGCCGTTCGTTTGACATGATCCGCCTAGACCCCAACCGAGTGATTCGCAGTGTGAGGCTAGAAAAATCATTCGGTCTAAGTCAATCGAACTCAGATGCTAGCAACTGGGGCAAAACAACGGGTTCATCCAGCGCTAGGCTTTACCATCAATGGAGCTCCAGAATTAATGTTAGTGATCGCTGGAAGCAATCACTCGCACCGTAGCGGATGGTAAAAGCAGCAGCATGCTGGCAAAAACGCGTGAACCCCAGCCAGCGTGATGCAATGCAGCCAGCGTGATGCAATGCAGCCAGCGTGATGCAATGCAGCCAGCGTGATGCAA
>JARGNK010000001.1:134439-172695 GCA_029213145.1 Rubripirellula sp.
TGCAGCCAGCGTGGTGCAATACGCTTAGCGAACAAACGCTGTTTGGTTCAATTCCAGCCTGAATCCAAAACAGGGAATCGCCGATGCCCTACCAGAATTTACGTCTCGCGAACCTTTAAAAAATCACGGCCATGATGGCGATGAGCACAATGATCGCCCCGACGCTGACCTTCCCCAGCGTGCCAAAGGTGCGTCCCCAAAAGGCGGCATGCCCAACCGCCCAGCTTTCTTTCCAAGATCGACCATCCGTCCACTCCCCGTACATCGCCCCGGCTGTCGCCCCCATTCCGGCAAACAGGATCGCCGCCAAAACCGAGCCAATAATCGGTATCGGTAAACCAATGATGGCTCCCAAGACTGCTCCGATCATCGATCCGACAACAGCCATGATCGTGCCTCTACGACTTCCGCCTGCACGCTTCGCGCCCAGTGCACCAGCTGCAAATTCGAGTATTTCAGCCGCGACTGCGCAAATCGCGGCAGCAATCACCGGGGTGACGCTAATTGCTGCGCGTCCTTGCTCGGGTCCCAGCCAGGCGTACAACGCCAACAACAAAACAGCCAGCCAATTTCCTGGCAGGGCAATCAAATTGAGTCCCCATAGGATGATGCAGGCAAATACCAACGCGACTGCCAGCAACACGTTACTGGCAGGGTCAATCCAAGACAAATCAACCGATTGGAACCAACCAGCGGTAGCACCGGTTGCTTCCCCGACCATCGATTTCCAATCAGAGATATTCACCAAACTCATCTCCTGATGGCACCCAAATTGCGAGTGCCACGCACCACAAAACGGGTGAACCTAATGTTGTTCTTGGCGTGTCGAAGCGGTTGAACCAACAGGGGAAACTGCCCAGGGGCGTCCCAGAATCCGGAAATCCGCTCACTTTTCCAAACAATCACCAACGCTCGATTCCCCAGGCAGTTCAACCTCACAGTGTTCCGGGCCAGAGGGCACCCAGTTACAAATCGCATGCCGCGTGACACTGCCTGATTGCATTGAGTGTCGCTGCGAGCCATCGCCCGGACAAGATCAAAGGGGAAGCCATTAGACTGTTAGGCAGCTTGCCCGCCGGCCAACTCTCCTTGACGACCGCATCATTCGTTCCTAATTCCTCCGAGAATCAAAACGAAAGGACCGCAGCAATATGTCGCAAACCGTACTCGACACCAATGCCCTCGTCTTGAATCGCTTTTACATGGCGATCCGAGTCGTCAATGTACGGCGCGCTCTGACGTTGCTTTATCGGCAGTGCGCGGAAGTGATCGACAACGATCAGGGGCAGTATGTTAGTTACGACTTTGATTGTTGGTGCGAGTTAAGCCAACTCGCGTCGCTGGAAAAGCAGCCAGGAGAAGAATATATCCAAGCGGTCAATTTTGAGCTACAAGTTCCGCGCATCGTGCGTCTAACGCGGTTCGATAAGATGCCGCTTCAGACCGTTCGCTTCAACCGCAAGAATCTGTTCGCACGCGACGAACACACCTGCCAGTATTGCGGCAAGAGTGAGCCAGCACAAAAGCTCAGCCTAGATCACGTCATTCCTCGTTCGCATGGTGGCCCCACCACCTGGGAAAACATTGTGTGCTGTTGCTTACGCTGCAACAGCCGCAAGGGTGGACGAACCCCGAAGCAAGCGCGGATGAGCCTGCTTTCGCGTCCGAGTAAACCTCGCGTCAATCCGATTCTCGCTCAGAGCATGGACGATCCACGTTACGATTGCTGGAAGACCTTTTTGCCAGCGACAGGCTGAGCAGAGAGCTGCAACGTGCAGGGAAAAATCCCCAAAGCTGAGCTGATGCAATAGAGGTTCAGACAGCGATCGCACGAACGATCTCGACTGACAAGAAAAAAACCCGGTGGGCGACTACCACACCGGGCTTTCGAAAAATTTTTGTTGGTTCACCGACCATCAGGCGATCCCTGACAGGGAAGACCACTGCTACTGATCCGCTAGCGGCTCTTTCTTTTCAGTGATGACCGGACAATCGCCGGACTCGGACTTCTCCGCGTTGAGTTCCAAATAGTTCTTCCATTCGTCGGGAACATTATCCTCGTGGAAGATTGCCTCAACAGGACATTCTGGAACGCAAGCTTCGCAATCGATGCATTCCTCTGGGTGGATATAGAGCATTTGGTCGCCCTCGTAGAAACATTCCACGGGGCAAACGACGACGCAATCAGTGTATTTGCATCCGTTGCATGGCTCGGCAACAACGTGAGTCATAGTGGTGGCCTTCTAGCGATCAAAACAGAACACTTTTAAAAATTCCAAGCTGCCGCCCAGCAGGTGTTTCACGACGATGTGGTCAGCGAAAATAGGGTAGCGAATAGTCAATATATCGACCTGAAGCCGATCCGACTGCACCCCTAAATCACTGCATTCGACGACTTGCACCGAATTCGACGATGCTGCAAGCTGTGGCTTAAATGGCTCTCGGTGCGGCCATCGCCCCGTTCTCCCATGAGTTTGCCGTTCTCCCGCGACTTTGCCGTTCTCCCCACAATTTTGCCGTTTCCCCACGCGATTTCGGCTCTGCGACGGGTTGGCGGATCTCCGCTGCGGTTGCTGAGAGAGAAATTGGGCTGCCCCCCCTCCCGCGAGTTGTCGAAGAAATCCTTGATGAACGATCTTGACCAACCCAGCCCGCTGAGACTCAAACCCTCACGGCAGTTTCCTTTTTTGTCGCGCCATCCTTGGGTTCACGCGCATGCACTCGCCGAGGACGGTCGTGAATTAACCTGTGGGCAGGTAGTTGATCTGCTGGACCACGATGGAAATTGGATCGCCCGTGGTGTGATCAATCCAGCCAGCCGTCTTCGCATCCGGCTTTACTCCTACGATCGCTCGGTTGAGTTGGGTCCGGGCTTGTGGAAGGCTCGGATTGATGCTGCGATCAATCGCCGCCGCCTGATCGAACCATTCGACCCTGAGGGAGCTGAGCGAATTCTTTTTAGCGAATCTGATTTACTGAGTGGCCTGATCGTCGATCGCTACGCCGATTGCTTGGGCGTTCAATTCACATCTGCCGGGATTCTTCGGTGGCGGGAAGCAATCTTAGAGCACTTGCAAACGAAGCTTGAGCCGCGAGCCATCATGGTTCGCGTCGATGCGAAAACGGCAAAACACGAGGGAATCGATCCGCTGGTCGAATGGTATCGGGGGGCTGAACTAAGCGAACCGGTCCTCTACCGCCAGAACGACTTACACCTGGCAGTTGACCTGCGGGGCGGGCAAAAGACAGGCGGCTACCTGGACCAGCGCCAAAATCACATCGCCGCTGCGGGTTACTTGAACGGTCGACGCGTCTTAGACGTGTGCTGTTATGCCGGCGGTTTCGGATTAGTTGCCGCGAAACGGGGTGCCGCATCCGTTGTCGGCATCGATTCGTCAGAAAATGCCCTCCAGGCGGCTCGTGACGCCGCCACCAGGAATCAAATTGAAAACATTGAATTTAGACGCCAAGATTGCTTTGAGGAGCTCAAACAGCTCTCTGACCAGGGTCAAACGTTTGATGCGGTCATTCTCGATCCGCCCCGGTTCGCTGGCTCGCGACATCAGACCGAAAGTGCTCTGCGAGCGTACGGGCGACTCAACTCGATGGCCGTCGACCTCCTCCCGCCGGGTGGTGTGCTAATTACATGCAGTTGCTCAGGCCGAGTATCACGAGCCGATTTTCTGAACATGCTGGCCGATGTCGGGCGGCGGCGGCGGCGAGATTTGATTCTGCTCGAAAACCGAGGCCCTTCGCCCGACCATCCCGTAGCGATCTCCTGCCCCGAAACCAACTATTTAAAATGCGTGATCGCTCAGGCCGAATAAAGCAATTTGACCACATGGACTTGCTGGAATGCATCGGAACTGACAGTTCCATTCTGTTTCCCAAACCCGACACTGACTCAGTGGCGTCGGGCGTCTATACTAGGGCGTGCTTGCGAGCCTTTTTCTTTCTCTTGCCGCTGCGGAGTGCCCTATGACGGGCGTGACCCTGAAAATCCTTCACGGAGCCGATCGCGGGAAGGTGTATGATGAACTTCAACCGCCTTTGACGGTGGGACGCGAGGAGGGGAACGACATCCAGCTCAATGATGAGCGAGTTAGTCGCTGTCACTTCAAAGTACAACGTGACAACGATCGCCTCGTGCTAACCGATCTGGATAGTACCAACGGCACCAAAGTCAATGGTGTCGAATGCCAACTGAAGATTCTTCGGCATGGCGACTTGATTTCGGTCGGACGAAGCTTGATGTTGGTTGGGTCCGAATCGCAGATTGCTGCTCGTCTCGCTGCCATGGGTTCTGAAAACCCAACCATGGGGCAGATCTCGTCCTCGGAAAGCTCGCTTGCGATTGCATTCGATTCAGAGCCGAAATCCCCGTACCCAGCGGAAGTGATTCAGGCCCAAGAAGTGCCCTCTGTTCCAGACGATTTATCCCCTGGACAAAAAGCGCAGCTTTGCGAGATCCTTGACTATCTTCAAAATCGTCTTCAACGATTGATTGAATCGGCGAGGATTGATGAAAGCAGCCAGGAAGTGATGCTGAAGGTGACCGCTTGGCAGCGAATGCTCGACACACAGGCGCGATTGTCGAAAATGAATCATCAAATTGCTGACCCTGATTGGCCCAACGGCTAGTCGAAAGCGTTATCATCTCGGTCTAACTTGAGCGTGGCGATTGAAAATCGTCCGTCATATGCGTCTTTTTCTTCTGGCCGAGGACCCCATGCTTCGCTTATCCGCCGTTGTACTGCTTGCTTTCTGCTCGATTGCGATCGGCTTGACCGAGGAACCGGCGCAACCTTTCGGGCCGGACTTTCCAAAGCTGGATTCAGATGCCACCGACCAATGGTGGACGCGCAAGAGCAAAAACAAGCAGGAACCCAGGTTGATGGTCCCTCGGGACGAAGTGCTTGCGTTCGCGGTATACGCTCACGATCGCGGCACACTGAAATTGACCGCCCAACTCTATCCGCTTCTGCCCGGCGAATCGCGTGAAGTCCATCTTGATTTTCAATACCCCGGCGAAAAGTGGTCGACCGGGCGAACAGAAAAAGTTCAATACCCGGGTTGGTCCGCACATTTCCGAATCGATGATTGGGACAATACTCGAGACGTCAAATACCGCTTGCGACATGGCGAGCAGGCAACCTTTGAAGGACGAATCCGAAAGGACCCGATCGACAAAGATGTCATCGTCGTCGGCTCGCTCTCCTGCAACAGCAGTCGGACCCCGGGACCGCGACCACGGATGATTGAAAACTTAATCAAACAGGATCCCGATCTGCTGTTCTTTGCAGGTGATCAATCCTATCACCACACGCAACACACTTACGGTTGGATCGAGTTTGGCATCCAGTTCCGCGATGTCCTGAAAGACCGTCCGGTGATCGCCATCCCCGACGATCACGACGTTGGCCAAGCAAATATTTGGGGAGAAAACGGCAAGAAGGCGAAAACCACCGCTGGTCCAGCCGGCGGTTTCTTTTTTCCAGCTGAATACGTCAACATGGTGCAGCGGTGCCAGACTTGGCACCTGCCCGATGCCTACGACCCGACCCCGATCGATCGAGACATTAGCGTCTATTACACGAACCTTCGCGTTGGTGGCATCGATTTTGCGATCCTCGAAGACCGTAAATTCAAGAGCGGTCCGGAGGGAAAGATTCCGAAAATGGGTCCGCGGCCCGATCACATCAACGACCCATCTTATGATCGCTCCGCGGTCGACTTGCCCGATCTGAAACTCCTTGGTGATCGCCAACTCAAATTCCTTGAGAATTGGAGCAGCGATTGGACCGGGGCAGAAATGAAAACGGTCCTCAGCCAGACGGCTTTTTGTGGAGCGGTGCACCTGCATGGCTCGCCTAAAAACCGTTTGCTCGCCGACTTGGACTGCAACGGCTGGCCACAAACCGGCCGGCAAGAAGCACTGCGACGAATCCGCTCCGCTTGGGCGGCCCATCTCTGCGGCGACCAACACTTGTCAGTCGTCGTTCAGCATGGAATCGATTCTCCCTCCGACGGCCCCTTTGGATTCACCTCGCCCGCCATCGTCAATACGATCTACGGCCGCTGGTGGCACCCGGAAAATGAGCAAGCAGGTCCCAACCCAGTCAAGAACAGTCCGCTGCAGTGGACGGGGGAGTACGAAGACGGCCTGGGAAATTTGATGCGAATGATCGCTTACGCCAATCCAGAAGATCGCGCCGATGAAACCAAGCGAGCAGATGGCCATGGAATCGTTCGCTTCAACAAGCTTGATCGCACCATCACCTTCGAATGCTGGCCGCGGTTTTCGAGTGTCGACAAAGGTGACGAAGCGCAATTCCCTGGATGGCCAATCACCATCAAGATGCAAGACAATGACGGCCGCAAAGTGTTCGGCTATCTTCCCGAACTCCGCTTTCGCGGCGCAAAGTCCCCTGTCGTACAAGTCATCCATGATGCGACTGGCGAAGTGCTGTACACAGTGCGGACACAAGGAGATCGGTTTCGTCCGCCGGTTTACTCTGAAGGCACACACACAATCAAAATTGGCCGAGACAAGCCGAATCAGATCACGCGTCCGAAAGTTGCCAGTGGAGGAATCGACTCGACGCTCTGGACTACAATCCAATGGTAAGTCGGTCCTAGCCGTCAACCAAAGTCAGCTTGCCTCCGCTCGCGAACTGGCTGACAGCGAACTGGCTGACAGCGCCACTGCAGGGGAACCAGTCTGTCATGCACGCGGATGGAACTGCTGATGGACGCGTTTCAGCTTTGAGTGCTCGACATGAGTATAGATTTGTGTCGTTTGAATACTGGCATGCCCGAGCATCTCTTGCACCATTCTTAGATCGGCACCGCCAGCGAGTAAATGCGTTGCAAAACTATGACGCAAACTGTGAGGACTGATCTCCTTATCCATCCCAGCACGGGCGGCGTAGCGTTTGACGAGGCGCCAGAGCTGGATGCGGTCGAGTGGCTTGCCAGTTCGAGACAGAAACAGTTCATTCGGCGGATGCGTTGCCCGCCCCGCCAATTCGCCGCGGAGTCGTTCGCGGTAGCGTTCGATCGCTTGAATTGCGCGAGATCCAACGGGCACCATCCGCTGCTTGCCTCCCTTTCCCTCGCACTTTAGATGTCGCTCACCAAGTGACAGATCGCGGACTTTCAACGAGCAAACCTCGGACGCTCGGCAACCCGTCGCATACAACACTTCCAACATCGCCAGATCTCGCTGCCAGAAAGCATCGCTCTTCCGTGGGGCAGCCAGAAAGGCCTCGACTTGCCGATGCGACATTACCCCTGGAACCCGTTGCCACATTTTCTGAGTGACGAGCATTTCCGCAGGGTTCTTGCGGACGATTCCCTCGAGTTGCAGGAATTTAAAGAAGGTCCGAACCGCCACAACATTGCGAGCTACCGATGCCGGTGCTAGACCAGACTCGTGCAACGTACCGACAAAGTCAGACAGATCGGCCACAGACAACTTGCTTAAACTTTTCTTGCCCAGCCAGGCAACGAATCGCTGAATGTCTCGACCGTATGCAGCGACCGTGTTCGCGGCCAGATGACACTCGCCACGGAGGTAATCGAAAAAGTCGCTACAAACCGCTTCGGTTGCACGAACCGCATGGGATGACGGCCCAGTTTTTTGCAACTGCTGAAGTTTGGTGGTTCGTTTCGCCAAAACAGAATTAAAAGAGCTAGGTGTGGTTGAGAACGCAAGTTTCCGCGTACACCCAAGTGTCGGCATTCCGCTGGGACTTACGCCGAACCACGCGCGGCTGTAACGCTTATTCATTCTACATAAAGCACAACAAATAACATGAATGTCTTAGTCGTTGGTGGTGCAGGATACATTGGGTCACACGCAGTTCGCCTGCTAATCGCGGCCGGCCATCATGTCTGGGTCTACGACAATTTGTCCCGCGGGCATCGCCAAGCCGTCCCTGCGGGTCTGCTAATTAAAGGCGAGCTAAGCGATCGATCGAAGGTTGTGCAGACGCTTCGTGAAAATCAAATCGACGCCGTAATGCACTTCGCAGCCTTTGCCTTGGTGAATGAATCGGTAACCGACCCTGCCTTGTATTATCGCAACAACGTGATCGCTGCACTCGATCTTTTGGAAGCGATGCGGGAAGCTGATGTAAAGAAGATCGTTTTCAGCAGCACGACCGCAACCTACGGGCAACCTGATGTGGTCCCGATTCCTGAGGAGACCCCGCAATGCCCGATTAATCCCTATGGATTTACCAAGCTGGTAGTCGAACAGGCGTTGGCGGATTACGCCGCAGCCTACGGCTTTGCCTATGCAGCGTTGCGATACTTCAATGCCGCCGGTGCGCACCCCGACGGAACCATCGGGGAAGACCATGATCCTGAATCCCATCTGATTCCCATCGTGCTTCAAGTCGCACTTGGTCAACGCGACAAAATCACCATTTTTGGTAACGACTACAACACGAAGGATGGAACTTGTGTTCGTGACTACATTCACATCGATGATCTTGGCGATGCCCACCTGAGGGCACTGGAAAAGTTAACCCCAGGAACAGGAATTTGTGTGAACTTGGGAACCGGGCAGGGAACTAGTGTTCGCGAGATTGTGGAAGCTTGCCGAGAAGTGACTGGCCATCCGATTCCAGAAATCATCGGACCTCGCCGCGCTGGTGATCCCGATGAACTGATTGCGGATGCGAGACGAGCCAAGGAGGTCCTGGGTTGGTCCCCACGCTACACCGACGTTCAATCGATTGTCGAAACCGCGTGGCGGTGGCATCAATCGCACCCCGATGGGTACACCTAAGTCCAGCAAATGAATGAATCCGACTGCGGAGAGGTCTAGATTGCGAGGCCGGCTCAAATCACAACATGGGAACCAACACGATCTTGAACACCGTCAGTGGTGAATAAAAATCGTCACTCCAACGGTGACACTTCGATCACCCTTTCAACCATTGCAGTTTCGATCTCGATCATCCCATCTTAAGCGACAGGGTGTTGCAGCTTGGCAGCAAGCAGCGTGTTGTGCAGGAGCATTGCGATCGTCAGTGGACCGACCCCTCCTGGGACTGGGGTAATGGCAGAAGCGACTTCCTTTGCCTCGTCGAAGGCGACGTCGCCGACCAGTTTATCTTCGACTCGATTGATCCCAACATCAATCACCACGGCCCCTTCACGGATCATCTCACCACGAATCATTTCTGGAACACCAACCGCCGCGATCAAACAATCAGCGGTGCGACAAACCTCCGTTAAATTCTGGGTGCGACTGTGGGCAAGGGTCACGGTCGCGTTGGCAACTTCGCGGCCACACGATCCATCCCGCTGTGCCAACATCATCGCCATTGGCTTGCCGACGATGTCACTGCGACCAACAACCACAACCTGTTTGCCGGCCAGCGAGATCTGCTGCCGGTGCAGCAACTGAACAATCCCGTGCGGCGTGCAAGGCAGGAATCTCGGTCGTCCCTGCATCAGCAACCCCACGTTGACCGGCGAAAACGCGTCAACATCCTTTAGGGGATCTACAGCATCCAAGATCGCTCGTTCGTCAAAGCCAGTTCCGCCATTCCCCCCCGTCGGCAAAGGTAACTGCACAAGGATTCCGTGAACTTGCGGGTCATGATTCAATTGTTGGACAGTATCGACAAGCTGCTGCTGACTTGTTTCAGATGGCAGGCGAAGGGTCTTTCCATCAATCCCAGCCCTCTCGCAAGCCCTGCTCTTGTTACGAACGTAGACCTGGCTTGCGGGATCTTCTCCGACAAGCACGGCTGTCAAACAGGGCGTAGGGCCGCCTGATTGGACATATTTATGCACTTCGGCAGCGACCTCTTTGCGAATCTCGCCCGCGACTCGTTTCCCATCCAGAAGTTCGGCAGTCATTAGTTCTCTCTTGGCTATTGATTAAAGGATCGCCATAGTGGGGTTTAGCAGTGGTCGCTATAGTTTCAACCGCAGGAGTTGCCTAAACCACCTCGTTTGCGGGCATCCAAGTGCGGAAGTTCGGCAGAACTACTGTCATACGGACGCCAACCAGCCGCAATCAGGATCAAAACGGCTGATTCGCCACCCCTGCCCGATACTTGAAAACGAAATCACACAGGATTTGTGTCTCGATGTCTACCGATGCACCAAAATTGAGCCCCGTCGAAACGATCAAAGAGGAAAGTCAATTCCTCCGTGGGACAATCGGCGAGGAGATCGCCGCGCCAACGGATCATTTCAATAAAGACAATCTCCAGTTGCTGAAATTCCATGGTACCTATCAACAGGATGATCGCGATGCCCGGCTGGCGGCAAAAAAGACCGGCGGTGGCAAAGCGTACTCGATGATGGTGCGATTGAGGATTCCTGGTGGCCGGATTGGCTCGGACCAAATGCTGGCGATGCTTGACATGTGTGACGAGCTTGGCAACGCGACCATGAAGATCACTACGCGTCAGACGATTCAATTGCACGGCGTGCTGAAATCCGATCTCCGGCCTGCCATCAATCGCATCAATGAAATCGCCCTGTCCACCTTGGCAGCCTGTGGCGACGTCAATCGAAACATCATGTGCTGCCCAGCAAAACGATGTGACGGGGTCCACGCTGAACTGGAAAAACTGACCGATGAATTGACAGCAGCACTCGCTCCCAATACCCAGGCTTACCACGAGTTATGGGTAACCGATCCCGAAACGGATGAAAAGACACTTGAAGGTGGCGGTGTCGTGGAGCCACTTTACGGGCCGACCTATCTGCCCCGCAAATTCAAGGTCGGGATTGCCCTCCCCGAAGACAATTGCATCGATATCTACACTCAAGACCTCGGTCTGATCGCGGTCGTTCGGGATGGCTCGATCACCGGCTACAACGTGCTCGTCGGCGGAGGCATGGGGACAACGCCCTCCGCAGCCAAGACGTTTCCAGCGCTCGGCAAACGCATGGCCTTTGTCACGCCGGAACAGGTCATAGAAGTTTGCCAGGCAATCCTGCGCGTTCAGCGAGACAACGGCAACCGAGCGGACCGCAAACGGGCTCGCATGAAGTACCTCGTTCACGATTGGGGCATCGATCGTTTCCGTGCGGAAGTTGAAAAATACTTCGGCGCTTCACTGGCCGACTGCACTCCAGACGACGTGCACGGCTTCGATGATCACATGGGCTGGCAAGAACAGGGCGACGGTAAGTGGTCTTATGGACTGAACATCGAAAACGGTCGTCTTTACGACAACGAAAAATGCCAACTGAAAGCAGCAGTCCGTGTCGTCTGTCATGAACTGGGAACCGAAATTCGAATGACAGGCCACCAGAGCCTGATCTTCACTGACATTAGTTCGGATGAAAAAGAGAAGCTGATTCAACTACTGAAAGATCACCATGTGCCGTTGACCGAGGAAACGAGCACCGTGCGGCGGTGGTCAATGGCCTGCGTAGCGCTACCGACCTGTGGATTGGCGATCACCGAAAGCGAACGACGACTTCCTAGCATCATCGATGGTTTGGAAGAACCATTGGCCAAATTGGGGCTGGACAGAGAACGATTCACCATCCGCATGACCGGCTGCCCGAATGGCTGCGCTCGCCCTTACAACGCCGATCTCGCCTTGGTGGGCAAGGCAAAGAACAAGTACACCCTGTTTGCCGGAGGCGGATGGCTCGGCAACCGCCTGGCTTACATCTACAAAGACCTCGTCCCCGACGACACCGTTGTCGATGAGATCGTAAAGATTTTCTCGGCCTTCAAGGCTTATCGGGAAGGTGATGAATCGCTCGGAGATTTCTGCACTCGTGTCGGCCAAGAGGAGCTGGAGAAACTGGCCGAGGCAGCACCGAAACTGTAGCATTTTTTCAGCTAAGTCCCGCCCCACACTGGGCGGGCAAGCAATCGAACGCATCTGTTCACACGTTCTTCGTGGACAAATGGATCACGCAGACGCTCCTTGCTGAACCACAACAACACCGCGTCTCAAGCAGTTCATGCTTGAGGTCGATAAGGTGCCACGCTGGCCTGCGATTGGGCTAGAATGCGGGCCGCTTTGGGTTTCTTCCTTGTTGCTTGTGATGATTCTATGAGTTCGCGATTCACTCGGCGTCAATTTGCCGCTGCTGGCTTGGCCACAACCGCTGCAGCTTCGATTACCTCGCCAAGCGTTGGCCAGGACACAGCGACACCAAAAACACGACCAAATTCAATTGCGGTCTCCACCTATTCGTACTGGCGGTACCGGCCCGACACAAAACTGACGATCGAACAGTGCATCAATTTGGCAGCCGAAACCGGTTTTGACGCTGTTGAGATTCTGCATGTTCAAATGCAAGACGAATCGAATTCCGCATTGCAACGCATTAAGCAACGCGCATTTCGACTGGGTTTGGGATTGTGTGGATTGTCAACGCATCAATCCTTCGTCTCACCCGACCCAGCGTTCCGCCAAAAGAACGTGGATCACACGATCAAGTGCATCGAATTGGCGTACTCACTGGGAATCCCAACGATTCGCGTCAACACGGGTCGGTGGGGAACTTCAAAGAACTTTGACGAATTGATGGCCAATCGTGGGATCGAACCGCGGCTGGAAGGGTACACCGATGACGAGGGGTTTGATTGGGTCTACAAAGGACTGGAAAAGTGCTTACCAACTGCCGAGCGTTGCGGCGTCGTACTGGGTCTCGAGAACCACTGGGGGCTCGGACGCACCGCTAAAGGTGTGCTGCGCGTGATTAACCAACTCGATTCTCCCTGGTTGCGAGCGACGCTCGACACAGGGAACTTCCTTGACAATCAATACGAACAATACGCAGAACTCGCGCCGGAAGCAGTCTTCGTACAAGCGAAAACGTATTACGGCGGTGGCACTTGGTACACACTCGACATCGATTACGATCGCGTTGCCAAGGTTCTACGCGATGTTGACTACCGCGGCTACATTTCGCTGGAATTCGAAGGCGAAGAGGAACACGAAACCGCGATCCCCAAAAGTCTGGCAATGCTTCGCAAAGCATTTGCATAGAGACGAGGCTTCTGCTCGAGCAGAGCCCGTCTGCCAGGAGCGGTCTTTACTCCACCCGCGGCCTCCTAGCGGGAGACGAGGCGAACGTGAAGAGAGTCTCCGCCAACGCGAAAGGTTGTCGAGCAACCTGCCCCGGGCATTAGATGCGGACGTCTAGGCGTCCTTCAGAAAGCTGCCGCTGTATAGTCACCGCCTGTTGGAGCAATTCATTAATTGCTTGACCAGCTTGTTCTTGAACGTCCATGCTCTTTCGGATCACGGCTACGTCAATCTTCTGCTGCGTCGCTTGCTGCTGAACATTCAGGGCCTGCTGAACGACGCTTGGAATGCTAGACATGGAATTGAACCGCCATTTGATGGGATCTGCGGACGCACCCGCAAGGATTCGTCCGCTGAAGCGTTCAGACGCTATGCTGACGGGAAAATTGCGGTAGTTTCTAGCGTCAAGGGTTCTGGTCGATCCGGTTAGAGAAGCTGATACCGGTTCAATCGGTTCGCTCAGTCACTTCCAGCAGGTGATATCCAAAGTCCGTCTTGACCGGACCTTGGACCTGCCCAACGTCACCACCGAAGACGGCAGCGTCGAATTCCGGAACCATTTGCCCCGGCCCGAAGGTGCCGAGGGCACCACCTTGCTTGCCCGAGGGGCAGGAGGAAAACTCAGCTGCCAGTGCGGCAAAATCCTCTCCCTCATCAATTCGTTTCATCAGATCAAGGCATTCTTGTTCGCTTGACACCAAAATGTGACGTGCGCTTGCTTTGGCCATTCTCAAAATTCCTTCTTCAAAGTGAAGAGTAGCGGGGAAAAATGAAACGGCAGTGTCTCGCAGGTTCAAAGAAGCCCCGTCTTCTCTGCACCCAATGCTGTGCGCTCGCTCAGCTGGAAGTTTTTGACAGGTTCCTCAACACCGTCGGTAGGATCCCGCTATTTCGGTAGTACTGCATCTCGACCGGTGTATCGATCCGAACGAGGCAAGAAAATGTCTTACGATTGCCATCGGCATCTGTGGCGTGCACTTCGACTCGAGAACGTGGCTGCAGTTCATTCGAGAGATCTGGAATATCAATCGTCTCTTCGCCACTTAAGCCGAGTGACTGCCAGGAGGCGCCGTCAGCAAATTCCAATGGCAAGACCCCCATTCCGACCAGATTACTGCGATGAATTCGCTCGTAGCTAGCCGCGATGACCGCCTTGACGCCGAGCAACATCGTTCCCTTGGCTGCCCAATCGCGACTACTGCCGGTTCCATACTCCGCACCTGCCAGCACCACCAACGGTACACCGTCTTGTTGGTACTTCATCGAAGCATCGTAGATGCTCATGACTTCGCCACCCGGCAAGTGTCGGGTGACACCTCCCTCAGTGCCAGGCGCCAATTGATTCCGAATCCGAATATTAGCGAACGTGCCGCGGACCATGATTCGGTCGTTACCACGCCTTGAGCCGAAACTGTTGAAGTCTCGGATATCGACACCATTGTTTTGCAGGTATTGTCCGGCCGCGCCATCAGTGGCAATTGCCCCCGCTGGTGAAATGTGATCGGTTGTGACCGAATCTCCCAGCAACGCGAGGACACGAGCAGCCCGAACCGGTTCGATATCGGGTACGTCCTGACCAGTCACCGAGTCCAGGAAGGGCGGATGCTGAATGTAGGTACTCGATTCACTCCACGGATACAGGGCTCCTCCAGCAACTTCGATCGCGTTCCAGAGCTCATTTTCGTTGGCCGCTGTCTTGTATTCCTCAGTGAACATCTCGGGCTTGATGGAACGACCGATGGATTCGCGAATTTCCTCCTCGGTCGGCCAGATCTCTTTGAGATAGACATCTTTGCCATCGCTGCCCTGGCCGATTGGTTCGTTCATGAGGTCGATGTCGGTCGTTCCAGCCAATGCGTAAGCGACGACCAATGGTGGACTGGCAAGGTAATTCGCCTTGGTCAGCGGATTGACGCGACCCTCGAAATTACGGTTTCCGCTTAGCACAGCCGAAGCGATCAAGTCACCACTTTGAATCGCCTCTGCGACTGGGGTGGGCAGTGGGCCACTGTTTCCGATGCAAGTTGTGCAGCCATAGCCCACAGTGTGAAAACCAAGCTGCTTGAGATCATCTGTCAATCCAGCTTTGTCAAGGTAATCGCTGACAACACGCGACCCGGGAGCGAGGCTCGTTTTGACGTGCGAGGCAACCTTCAAGCCTCGTTCCACTGCTTTTTTGGCTAGTATTCCGGCACCAATCATCACCGAAGGATTACTGGTGTTCGTGCAGGAAGTAATTGCAGCGATCACGACGGCACCATGACCGATTTGACTACTGTGGCCGTTATCTTTCACCGTCGCAACGCGGTCCAATGCAGACGCATCTAGACCAAATCCAGTCTTGCCGACTGGAGCAACCAGAGAAGAGTTGAACGATTCCTTCATGTTCTTCAGTGCGATGCGATCCTGTGGACGCTTCGGTCCAGCCAAGCTGGGCTCAACCGTACTCAGATCGAGTGATAAGCGTTTTGTGTAGGTCAACTCAGGACCGTCATCGGTGCGGAACAATCCTTGTTCTTTGCAGTAACGCTCGACCAACTGAATCTGCTCGTCGCTACGTCCCGTTTGTCGCATGTACTGAAGCGTGACATCATCGACAGGAAAGAAACCCATCGTTGCACCATACTCAGGTGCCATGTTCGCAATCGTGGCACGATCAGCCACGCTCATGCGGCTCATCCCAGTACCAAAGAACTCAACAAACTTACCAACCACGCCTTCTTGTCGAAGGATTTCGACGACCTGCAGCACCATGTCGGTCGCGGTCGCACCAGCAGGGAGTTCGCCGGTCAATTCGAAACCAATGACCTCAGGCATCAGCATATAGAGCGGTTGCCCCAACATGTTGGCTTCGGCTTCAATTCCGCCGACACCCCAGCCGAGAACCCCGAGTCCATTGATCATCGTCGTATGACTATCGGTTCCCACCAAAGTATCGGGCAAAGCGACCGGGCCGTCTTCTGTTTGTTTAATGGAGACCACGCTGGCGAGATATTCGAGATTGACCTGGTGAACAATCCCAACATTGGGCGGCACCACCGAAAAATTGTCGAATGCTTGCTGTCCCCATCGCAGAAACTCATAGCGTTCTCGGTTTCGTTGAAATTCCATCTCAACGTTTTTGACCAATGCACCGTCACTGCCGAAGTAGTCGACCTGAACACTGTGGTCGACGACTAGGTCGACAGGAATCAGCGGATTGATTTTCTCAGGATCCCCCCCGATCCGCTCCATTGCGGAACGCATCGCAGCGAGATCAACGACAGCCGGCACACCTGTAAAATCCTGAAGCACGACGCGATACGGCTTGAAGGGGACCTCTTGCTTGGCTGGCGCGGCAGCGTCCCAGGCCGCCAAGTTCTTCACATCCTGCTCGGTCACACTGAAACCGTCACAGTTTCTCAGAACCGCCTCCAGCAAGACGCGGATCGAGAATGGAAGTCGACTGATTGCCCCCAACCCAGCATCCTCAAGCTTGCTGAGACGGTAAAGCGTGGCGTTTCCGTTGCCAGTATCAAACTGGTCACGGACGGAAAAAGGATCAAAAGTCACGGCGATTTTCCTGCAAAATCAGCAAAAAACAGGGAATTCAATAAGCTCTGCGTCCAGTGTAACGATCACCCCGAAAGTTGTCTGCCTGCCCGAAAATCGCTTCTCGGCGTACCCACAAACTGAGACATGAAACCAGAACGTGTGAAGATAGGACGACTTTGACGTTCGAATGGGTTCTCGTGATCGTTCGGATTGTTCTGCGTCGATAACCAGCATGAATCGCGTGGAAACGTTCGTCTCAATCGTCACTTGATGTACTCCGAATCATGCCAACTCTGAATCGATTTCCAGGCCGGCTTCTGGCTGGACTTACTGCCATTTGCTTGTGTTTCATGACCTGCCAATCGAATGTCATCGCGGCGCATTGCGGTTGCGAAGTCGGCCACCACGCCGCTCCGCCGGCAGCACCAAACTGCCATTGCAATTGCTCCCACAGCAAAAAGACGAACTGCTTCCAGAAAGCAATGAAAAAGATGTCAGCCGGCATCGACAAGTTGCTGTCGTTCGACAATTTGCTGCCCTTCGGCAAGTCAAATTGCGACGAACTGCTGTGTGATGACGCTTGTGATGCGGCGATGATTGAGGAACTGAGGCTGCCACCAGCCTTTCCCAGCGAGATTGACCATCACGACCATGCTGCGCACGACCACATCCACAGTCACGAAGCTCACCAGCACGAAGCTCACCAGCACGAAGACCACGCGCAACCGCTCACCACTGGCCAACCGCAAGCTCCAGCGGCACAGGCGAGCCCAAGCGATAAGCCAGCACAACCGATCGCACCACCGATTCGCCTCAAAGCGGCACCCTCCGAACCGCAGAGCGGCTCGCTATTCGACATAGACGCTAAGCCGTTCGACGACTCGACTCGAGCTCCCCAGTACCAACCAGTCCGACCGAGCTCATTCCAGGAGGTGAAGGTAGAACCAATCCAAACGCCAGATGTCCCGCATCAGTCGCAACGGCCTGCCCGCAATTCGCGGTAGTGCTGTTGATAAGCGTTGACCATTGATTCTATCGAAAACATCTGCTCGACTCGCTTCAAGTTCTCGAGCCCGATACGATCACTCAAAGCCTCATCGTTCAGGAATGGCTCGATGAGGTTTTTCATTGCGCCAACTTCGTCCGGCTGAAAAGTCTGCTCGGAGAGCCGGTGAGCAAACAATTCATCGGCTCCCTCGACGCGACTGCAAACCACTGGCCGACCGGCAGCCATGGCTTCTAACGCGACGTTGGGCATCCCCTCGTAGTGGCTTGGTAACAGCAACAGCCGGCACGCCTTCATCATGGGTTCAATATTCGGTTGCCACCCGAGCAGGCGAACCCGCTGAGGACCGATTGCGTCAGCCCATGCCGAGAGTTCTTTCCGGAGCGGGCCATCTCCTACAATCAGCAATCGGCGATCACCGCCTGAGGGAACAAAACTATCAATTTGCTGTTGAATGCGTTCAATTCCTTTTTGGGGATGCAATCTCCCGACATATAGAATGATCTTGGCATCTGAAGGCCAACCCAACGTCGTCCAATCGAATGGTTTGGCGGCTGAGAATCGGCCGACATCCACACCGTTGGGGATCACCAGCGACTTCTGACTCGGAAACCGAAGGGCCTGTGACGCAAAATGCTTCACCCCTTCGCTGACACAGACCACACTGTCCATTCGCCGCACCGCGAGACGCTCCAGGGCACATCTTAGCCAGCGTGATTCCGCGACCCGTAACCCGCCGACGCATGTGTCAACGCCAGCGTCGCGAGCTGCTAAGGTTCCGACGACATTCGCATGATAAAGAAAACTTTGGCTGACATCCGGTGGTGACTCGGCAAACCATGACTTCAGTCGCCGGTAAACGGGCAGCAAATGCCAACCGGAATCCGCCTTAGCGGAATCCACCGAAATCCCATGCTGTTGCAAGCGGTCCACAAACGCTCGTTGCTCGCCATCCGGCAAAGAGCCGATCGAAAAAACGCGAACCTGATCGCCCGACTCGGCCAAACCGATTGCGAGCTCGGTTAAGCAGCGTTCCGCTCCACCTACGAAAAGCTCGGTAATGACGAGATCTACACGCAACGGTCAAGCGGATGACAAGTGGGGTTTGAAATAAAAATTCCTGGAAACTCAATCCTAATCAACTTTGCCCCAGGTTCGCTGCATCAACTCAAACATCCGTGGGTCGTGCTGCTTGAGTTCCGCTCGCACGAAAGGGAAGAAATCATTCACACCGAGATAGGCCTCGGTAGACTCCGCAAAATACTCCATCGGACTGGTCAGGGCATAATGTTTCACGCGACGTCCTGTGAAAAGCAGCACATCGTCGTAGATCCCCGTCGATTTCGCCTGATCATACATGCGGGCAATCTCGGGGTTGTCGAATCCCAGTTTTTGATCGTGGTAAGCATGAGCCAATTCGTGCAACACCACATACGGATGCTTGGCCCACTGGGATCGGTTCAGTAGTTGACTGGCACGAGGTATATGAACGTGCTTCGCTAGCCGGGGATCGTGGCCATGATTGACCAGCCAACCGCGACTGGGATGGTATTGCATGTTACTCAAGCTGTGATCCCGATCGATCCAGATACGCAAGTCTTGCATCTGCTTCACTTTATCATCATCCAAGATGTACCGAATTCGCTGCAGATGATTGGCCAACGCTTTCAAAGCCGCTTCACCCTCCTCTTGGTACTCCTCACTTAAGAGCTCTGGGTCCATGACGACCGTCCAACCTTCGACTTGCCGCTCAACTGGATCGTAAAACTTTGGTGCTTCATCCGCCTGCGCTGTGGGAATGTCGGAGCCAACAAAAGTGTTCGCAAAAGTAATCAGAAAAGAACACAGAAAAAAGCGAAGAACGGACGATACCATGGATCATCAACTCGGATTGTGGTCAAGAAAAAGCGTTTCAGAACTGGGTAGGTCGATGCTGGGCTGGCCCGAAAGTGATTCCGCCAGTTTAAGTCCTGCACGGCCAGTTTAGAGTATGCAGGGTAACTCGATGCCTCGCCCGGTTGATGCTGAACCGGGGAAAACAGATTAAGACCGCCAAATTCGTTGCAAACGGATTGATACTGCCATTGTTCCCGACGAAGTGATCGTTTTATTATCCCGCGAATAGCGAATTCGACCGATGGTCGAGATACCTCTTTTCGGAAACCGCCATTCGCTTTTTTGATCAGGCAAAGCGATGAATACGACAACATTCACAATCGAATCTGTCCACGGTGTCAAGCAGACCATCGTGCTGGGGCCGGAGGGCCGCGTCCCTACGGGGAACCAGACACCGGAAAACAGCAGCGGCAGCAGTGCAAATCAGACAGGCGCGAAAACGACGGCTTCTGCGGCTCGCCACTAATCCAGGCGTCGAAGGCTGCCCATCGGGTGAACCGCACTCCGCGACTGATCCGTATATTCCCGCGATCGGTTGTACCAGCCGATCGCCACTTCGCTCCGAGCAAATTTCAATTGCGAGGTAGAGCATGAGGGCTTCACCGGCCAACTCTGGCTCTGGTGAATCTGGCTCTGGTGAATCTGGCTCTGGCGACTTGCATTCTGATGCCATTCAGCATGCCAGTGACTGACTATTGCTGCGTGCATGATGCACCGTAGCGGACGCCCTATGCCGGATATCCAAGGGGCCGAAGCAGTGAAAGATCATCGATGCCGATTTTTCCTTGCACCAATCCTTATCGGCTACATGACTCTGCTGGCAAACTGGCTGGAGCCGCTCGCTCCAACTGGAAGAGCAAGCAAAACCGTTTGAATTCCGCACGAACGGCAGCGTGCTGACGACTTTTCCAACTCAGTCCGCCAATTCGCCACAGCGATCACTTTTCAAATCCCGCCAGAAGCTTCAAACAAGCGCAGAGCGTCGACCGTCACCTGAACATCATGAACTCGCAGCACGTGAACGCCCGCAGCGGCCATCGCCAGGGAGACGCCAAGTGTCCCCGCCATCCGATCGCGAGTTTTGTCACCCAACAACTGGCCGATCATACCTTTTCTAGAATGCCCCACCAGCAACGGAGATCCAATGTCTGTAAATTGCTGAATCTCACGAAGCAATCTCAGGTTGTGTTCGTGTGTTTTCCCAAAACCGATACCGGGGTCGAGGCAAATACGTGAGGCAGTGATACCGGCGGCGATGCAGAAATTGCGACGGCGTATTAAGTAGTCGCGCACCTCGGCAACGACATCTTCGTAGGTCGGGTTATCCTGCATCGACTTGGGTGTTCCCCGCATATGCATCAAGCAAACGCCCACACCGCCGTTCAGGGCAACTGACACCATTTCTGGATCGCCCTCCATACCTGTCACATCGTTGATGATCTCGGCACCAGCGTTCACCGCCGCGGCAGCCACTGCAGCCTTGCTGGTATCGATGCTGATGGGGATCGACAACACTCCAACGAGTTCTTCGATAACGGGCATTACCCGTTCAAGTTCTTCCGCGACCCCAACCGGGTCGCTGTAGGGGCGAGTGCTCTCACCCCCGATGTCGATCAAGTCAGCCCCATCTCGCTCCATCTGCAAGGCCGCCTCGATGGCCACCTTTGGCGAATCGTGTTTGCCACCGTCTGAAAAACTATCAGGTGTGACGTTCAAAATACCCATCACATGCGGTCGTGAACGCAACTTCAATTTCCGGCGTCCAAGATCCCAATCCTCCGGCGCGGTCCCGATATCCGAAGAGTGCCGATTCAGACCATCGGACACCGAATCTGAATCAAAATCGTTTGAGTGACTCACCAGCGACATTCCATTTGATTGACGATTCGCTCGGCCAGGTCTTCAATTGTGGCCTGAGTAGCACTATCGATAGACTGGCCTGCTTCGGGAACAAATCGCGAGTCTTGCCCGAACGTAATGGCCAGCGAACCGTTGGGCACTACACTGTTTTGCATCAGCAATTGGCCGGAACGACCAGCCCAAGTTGCCTCCACAGCAATCACCGCATCGAGTGCACGGGGATCGTCCGTCTCGGTTTCCGTCAAAACCCGTTTTGCTTCATCTACAACGCGACATGTCAGAACACTGTCTGCGTTTGGATCACCGGTGACTTTGTAGGGAGTCCGGCGTTCGATTTCCTTGACCAATGCCTCGGTTAATCGAATCCCAAGATCATGTCGAAATGTGTCGTTACGGACTACAGGGACATGCACCGTTCGGATCCCAGAACGAAACATACTAGCACTGCCGAATTGGTACATCGCGCACCCTGGCGCGATGGCAACCACAGCCAGCAGCGCAACAAGTTGGCTGCTAAGCAACAAGAGATGCGACAACTTGGTTCGTCGAATCATCGCAGCAGGGTCTGAGTTGAGTCATTCGGGTTGGTCGGTTGCAACGGCGAGGAAACATCCCGATCAGCAAAAATCGTGGTCAGCCAACTCAAACGCTGCTTGGGGACAGCGGGTAGTTCGGCGATCTCACCCATTCGTTCGCGAGCGGTCTCAGCTTGCGGGGTGTCGGGAAACTGTTCGAGTAGTTGCTGGTAGTAAAACCTCGCAGCCCCGTACTCTTTCTTCTTCTCTCGAAAATTTGCCCGGTAAGCGAGACGTTCGGCACGCTTAAAAGCAATCTCCGCAGCGGCTCTGGCCACTCGCTCGCCGTAATCCTTTTCATTCATTTTGTCTGGGAATCGCTGCCGTGTCTGCTTAACCAGTGCTTCAGCTTCCTCCAAAACCAACCCGCTGTAAGCCGGGCCGGCGTAAGTCTCTAGCTTGCAACGAATCCCCAACATGTGCGCGAGGAACAAATGCTCGCTGTCACTAAACGTCTCTCGCAAATCTGTCAAAAAGTCATCGGCTTGCTCAAAGTCTTGCTGCCGAATGTACTCTGCCGCCGCCGCCATGGTCGCATCATCCGCCAATCGCCCCGTTGGGTCGTCATAACGAATCTGGTCGAGTACACGCAGGGCATGCCCATCGACGTCCAATCGGGGTCGCTTAGGGTCAGTTAAGTTGATGGGTACCCAACTATCCTTATTCGCCTCAGCGGTTTGGATCCAGTACCGACTGATGGAAAACAAGCGTCCTGCAACTTTGTCGATGTGCCGGTTTCGTGGAAACCGTTTCTGAAGTGTCTCGTAGACCTCAGTGGCCTCCGTGAACCGATCGGCGAAAAACAAGCTCTCGCCCTGCATAAACAGAGCATCTTGTTCGAGGGCTGTCTTGGGGGCCGCTTCAGCGGCACGTCCGAATAACTTGGCCGCTTTCCTGTAGCCGCTGACGGCATCTTCTCTCGACTGGGCTTGCGATGTGCGGAAGACACTATCGGCTTCTTGATAGAGCTC
Organism: Rubripirellula sp.; assembly: GCA_029213145.1. Lineage (GTDB taxonomy): Bacteria > Planctomycetota > Planctomycetia > Pirellulales > Pirellulaceae > Rubripirellula. The sequence goes on from JARGNK010000001.1 coordinate 157,313, forward strand.
GCGACCTCGCGTCACGTTTTCCTGTTCCCGCCCGCTAACAAAATTTACGATTTGCGAACTGGTCTTTTTGGCAGACTCCGCCACCGTCTCGGCTGGACTCTCGGCTGAAGCTTGCACAACAGGACTTTCAGCGTCCGAAGAGGAGCTGACACCTGCTGGTGGGCTGGAAACCAGATCTTGGGGATTCACACCGGTAAATGACCGGCAACCAAAACAGGCGAGCAAGCCGACCGCAATCAGCCCGGCGGTCCTGCCGCGGGCAAGAGCATCCGAATTCATGGTCGTCCAATCCATCCTTGGAGTGAGTTGCATCATGCGTTGGATTCCGTCCTTGTCGAAGCTGGCAAAAAAGGCTGCATGCGTGGCATACTTCCAACAATTGTTTGTATATATCGGTTCATGACCGCACGAAGCTCCCCATAAAGCCCGCTTGGCACCTCGACGGGTAAAGAACTTTGATCAGACTTCAAACGCCGGATCTCATCGATCACCTCAGCCCGCACGGACAACAATTGCCGTTGTCGCGACCGGCAACCCTGACAAACGATCCCGCCCGCCAACAATGAAAACGCAATTCGCGGCCCGTCACCGACGTGGCCGCCGCAATCAGTACACTGCTCGGTTCCGGGCGCATGCCCAAGCCGCCGCAACAATTGTGCGTCGAAGTACAACAGCGCGGAAGCAGGATCCCCCGTGCCGTCAATCTGTTCGAGGGTTTGAATGCTCAAGTCGTAAAGGTCGGGATGCGGGTCTTGGTCATCGGTCAATAGTCGCAGCATTTCGGCGACGTGGTAACCGGCGTAAAGTCGATCTAATGAACGTTCGCCGCCCCGAAACCTGCGATGCAACTTGGCTTCAGTCAGCAGATCCAGGACGTCGGCGTTCTTTTGTAGAACGACTACACGACAAACGGCCAGCAGGTCAAGCGCGCCTTCAAAAGGCCCCTTCGGCCGCCGGGCACCCTTGGCAAGTGCCGACACTCGCCCCAAATCCCGCGTTAACAGCGTCACAATCAAGCTCGTTTCACTGAACTCAACGGTACGCAACACGATGGCAGTCGTTTGAATCGTCGCCAAAAAAACTACTCTCGCTGGAAACAGGTCAGTTTCACAGCACCGCTCGTTTCACGCTCGGTGCCAAAATCCGCTCAGAGGTCGGAACTTCCCAACGCAGCTAAATAATCACTCATCTCAGCCGCAGCATGAGAGTCGCCTTGGGCCCGCGCCTGATCGATCCCAACTCGCAACCGATCACGTGCTAAATCCACCTCGTCAAGATCCACCAATTGCTGAGCGGCCATGAAAAAAGCAGAGACACAGGGCGGCGTGTCCGCCATTAAAGCATCCAGCAGCAAAAGGCTCTGCTGCGTTTTTCCCTCACTACGCAATTCCATCGCAAGCGAATAACGCAAAAATGTGTCGTCAGGATCCTCCGCCAACATCGCTTCAATCTTCTCACGGCGGCTCATGATCAGTGACTCCTCGATAACCCAAACGGATAGCAAATTTCAACTAGCAGCAAAAAAGGGGACCGGCGATGCAAGCTTAACCCGATTCAATTCGCAGCTTTCGGACCAGATTCTGCACAAATGTCCCCCTCAGTGAAACCGCAGGCTCTGCCACCAGATAAGCGACGGATCGTGATGCAAACCTCGTGGATCGGTGGAATTGGAATAATCGTCACATTTTATTCAACAGTCGCAAGCCGATCGACCGATCCCATCCGTTGATACAACTCCTTTCCGCATACCACGCGAGATATACGCATGGACCGCGTCAATCGAAGATTTCTCGTCGTCGCAACCCTGATCGCGATTCCTACCGCGTTTGCAATGACAACGCTCACCACCGGGGAGGCGGCTGATGTCAGCCAGGCAATTGCGCTGGAGAGCGACGAATCGCGTACGATCCAGCAAGTCGTCGGAAAGCAAGTTAACAAGACCAAAACACGGCCCGGACTACTCCAAATCCTTTCAGGAAGTCGCAGTGAAGGCGATCGAGATCACCGCCATGAGAATATGCCCAAACAACGCACAAAGGGCTTGCTAGGCACTTTATTCAACGGCCAATCGAACGCCTCAAACAAGAGTACAGCGTCGACGAAGAGTACAGCGTCGACGAAGAGTACGGCATCGACGAAGCATAACCGCCAACCCAGTCACCACTCGCACAATAACAGCCGGTCAAGCTCAGGTACTGCCGCCCGGACGGCTTCAGCCAGCAGCAACAAGGCCGCAAACCGTACGCCGAATGCCGACTGGGAAGGTATCCCCTATCATCGCGTCGACGTCTCAAAAACGAATACGGGCAATGAGCCGATTCGGGATCCCGCGGTCGCACTCAACAGCGATACCACACGGATCATTCGTGGTGGATCGAATCGATCGATCCCAGCTCAAGCCGTCTCCTCTCGCCGCCCTTCCAACAACGGTACGCTCGCACCCACACCGGCAGCGCCCTTAGCCGTACCAATGCCGCCCGCCGATGTCGAACAGCTGCCAATGCCTGTAGCAACGTCGGCAGCCACGCCGACGCCGGCACCTGTCCCCGCACTGTCGAGCAAGACCAGCAGCCGTCGATCAAGTCGGCGAGAACTCCGGCCACTTGACTCAACCGAAATCGCTGCGGCGTCAAAGTCCGGACTCAAGGAAACAGCTGAACCTGCACTGGTACCACGAGTTCAACGAAAGCAGGTTGCCAACAAACCGCAATCAAGCCAAGGTGACACAAAGCCATCCCCGAAACCGGAACATCGAGTTCAACCCGAGGCCGAGGCATTGGTATCGCCGAGCAAAACCCAACACCCCGAGTCGAACCTCGCCTCTATCGACACACCAGCCGCAGTATCGGCTTCGCCAAAGGCAACGTCAGACGGCCCTTCATCGGCACCAGCACCCAGCATCGCGACAATCGAACCTGCGTCTCCAAACGCTGCGTCTCCAAACGCTGCGTCTCCAAATGCTGCGTCTCCAAACGCTGCGTCTCCAAACGCTGCGTCTCCAAACGCTGCGTCTCCAAACGCGGGGATCCCACTGCAGCCATATGTAGCATCGACTCCATCCGCCGCTGTGCCCTCGATCCCAGCATCCCATCGCTCGGGTCCGCCAGCGTCAGCCTTTCAAGCAGCCCAACCGGAATTCAAACCAACCGCCTCACCAGTCGGTTCGGGTGTCGTTCCAAACGGAGAGGTCGCTTCCTACCGACAGCAGTCAATACAACCAGCCCACCAACCGTCGACTGGCAGTTATAGCGTACCAACACCGACACCCAACCCTGGCTTGCAAGGCAGGATGACGACGTTCGGCTTACCAATTGCGGCAAGCCCAGAATCAGCCAATCAAGTCGAACAACTCCCTCCGACGCCGGCGTCGATGGGAGCAACCGCAGCAACGTTGGCTAACCAACCTGCAATTCAGGCACCAGTTCAAGCCCAACCTGCAATTCAGGCACCAGTTCAAACGCAGCCTGCGAGCGGCCCCCGCGTCGCAGACAATTTTTCGCGAACCGATTACGACGGACGCTCCGCGACGACCGTGCATACAGGTCCGAACGAATCAGCAGCCTCTACATCGGAGTTGCCCGGCATTCGCGTCGTCACCAATGGTCCTTCCACGATGATGTTGCGACAGTCAGGCCAGTATGAAATTCGTATTGAAAACCGCGGTTCAATCGATGCGACCGGAGTGATAGTACGAGCCACAGTGCCTAAATGGGCTGAGTTACGCTCCCGTACTGCATCACGCGGTAATGTTGAGAACGAAACACAAGGATCGACTGAGCGACTGGTTTGGCAAATCGATCACTTGGCAGCTGGATCTTCAGAGCAGATGTTCGTACGGTTCACAGCATCACAAAGTGGCACATTCGACCTAGATGTTGACTGGACTTTGTTACCGCAAAAGAGCGTTACTCAAGTGAAGGTCCAAGAACCAAAGCTTGAATTGACAATCGACGGTCCAGACGAGGTCGTCTACGGTAATTCACAGACTTACAAAGTCAGGGTCCTGAATCCAGGTGATGGAACCGCTGCCAACGTTGTGTTCACGCTTTCCCCGAACTCGGCCACCCCTCAATCGCAACGGATCGGCGATATCCCACCGGGGAAGGAAGCTCAATTCGATGTAGAATTGACCGCGCAAGATCTCGGCGATTTACAGATTCATGGTCTCGCTTCGGCGGATCTTGACCTGCGAACCGAATCGATCAAAGCGATCAAGGTGGCGGCTGCAAAGCTGGAGGCAATCTTCAGCGGACCAGAATTGAAATACCAGAACACCAATGCAATGTACAGCTTGCAGGTGAGCAACACAGGAGCCGCTGCGAGCGAAAACATCCTCGCTTCATTGCGTCTGCCACCTGGGGTGAAGTACATCGATGGGATGGAGTCAGCCGCATTACAAAATAACATTTTGAAGTGGGAAATCGCGTCTCTGCCGCCAGGTGCCACCCGAGACTATCAGTTCCGATGTGCAATGACGTCAACCGGCGAACATCTGTTCGCGTTTGACTGCAGTGGGACAGCAGCCGGTAACGCCAACGTTTCCATCGCCACACGAGTCGAATCAATTGCCGACTTGGTGCTGACCGTTAGTGATCCACCCGCACCTGCTCCGATCGGCAGTGATGTCACCTATGAGATCGTGATTCACAACCGCGGCAGCAAGGAAGCGACGGATGTGAAAACGATTGCCCAATTCAGCCACGGGATCGAACCACTTCGGATTGAAGGTCAAAAAGGTGAAGTCGTCACCGGCCAAGTCCTGTTTGACACGATTCCGCGAATTGGTGCTGGTCAAGAGGTTCGCATTCGCGTCATCGCAAAGGCCGATAAAGCTGGACATCACCGATTCCGCACAGAAGTCCAAGCAGGTGACACGGTCCTGGTGGCCGAGGAAGCGACTCACTACATGAGTCCCACCAATGATCGCGTCAGCCGCCACAGCAATGAAGGTTCGAACCGCTAATCGGATCGACCATTGATTGTCCGCGCAGCTGAATCGCTACGAGGTAACCGGCAAACCACATCACCTCGGTATGGATTTACACAATCCCTGCCGAGGTTTTTCGTTGGTTCGCAATTCCGTCGAGGACACCACTGCAAAGCGACTCGTTACCTAAAGCGACGAGCGAACATTGGTAGCAAAGAGACAAAAAGCGGATCAGCAGAGACCGCCGCTTAAGGTTCGATGAAATGTAACGGTTGACGATCTTTGACATCCGCGATTCCGATCGCCAATTCGCCTGCGAGTAATCGATCAAAAGTCTTGCCGACGATCTCACCCCGCCAACCCTTCAACAAGGCTGGTTTCGGATCATGCTGCTGGCGATCCAATTTGTAGCCGAGCAGTTCACGCACATCATCAGCGTTGCCCACAATTGGCGGCGCCAATTTCTGCTGTCGGCTAATGCACGCAAAGGCTGTCGAACAGAACTGACTTAACATCGGTGAAACAACCTTGCGTGAACCACGAGGCCGTTTCGGCAAGTCGCTCTCGGGTGTATCGAGAGCTCGTTGGATCGCCGCACCAATGTCAGCATAATGATCGGTGAAACCACGGCGCTCCATGCCACGGATACCTTTAATTTTGCGTTCATCAGTCGAACCACGCTTCGCCAATTCGACCAGTAGATCATCCCGCAAAACTCGGCGGGCCAAACGATCCATTTCTCTCGCTCGATTTTCTCGCCACAGCCAAAGTTGACGAACGGTTTCTAATTGTCGAGCGTTCAAACCGGATGATCCACTGACCCGCCGCCAATTCTCGCGTGTCTCGGCATCTACGACCTTTTGCTGAAAAAGCTCCGTCTCCTCCTCCAGCCACCCGGCGCGATCAAGATCACATACCATCGTCGACAACTGTTCCTGCATCTTCTGCAGGTCAGTCACATCGTTAAGGGCGTAATTGATTTGATCCTCGGAAAGCGGCCGCCTCAGCCAATTTGTGCGAGTCTCCCCTTTCGGCAATGATTTGTTACACAATCGCTGTACCAGCGTCGCCAAGGATGCCGGGTATTCCATTCCAACAAAACCGGCAGCCAGCTGGGTGTCGAACAATCCTGCGATCGGCTTGCCGGTGAATCGATAACAGAATCGAATCTCCTCCCGCGCCGCATGGGCGATTACCGTCCGCCCTGGTTCCACCAATAACTCCCAAAACGGCTCTGTCTGCTCGACACCGACCGGATCAATGATTGCCAGATGATCGCCAGCAGCGACTTGAATTAAGCAAAGTTTCGGTCGGTACGTATCTTCCGAGACAAATTCGGTGTCAAATGCAATCACCGGGGAGTCCGCGATCTTTTGACAGAATTCTTGGAGCTGGGTGGAACGACTTATGGACTCGTATGGCAATGTCACGCTCGAATCAATCTGCTTCCTGGGTGCTGACGATCATCCTGAACGGGAAGTCGCCAAACCGCGGCAACTTGGTGAGTCGAACAGAGATAGATACAAAACCAACCAATTTCGCGGGTCGGATAGAACGAGCGTTTTATCGCTCTACCATCAAATCTGGCCCGCACTGGGCACGGCAAACGGCCAAGCGTGGCAAGCCAAATCACAACCCACTCGCTAAACTCTAGCGATCTTTACCATGATCGCCTATCCGATTTCATTTCACTTCCTCTCCCCCGTAAATGCCTTCCATCGACTCAAACGACGATTTTCGGCACTCACTGATGACCGGATCGTCTTCGAAACTGCTCGTCAGCGTACGAAGTGCAACAGAATTCAACGATGCATTTGCTGCCGCGGTCGACATCATTGATCTCAAAGAGCCACTCGAGGGCCCACTTGCTCCAGCCCCGGTCGACCTTTGGCTGCAGGCCGCAAAACGACTGAAATCGCGGAAAAAATCATCTCCGCTGCTGTCCGCCGCACTCGGTGAGTCCGACGTGGCTTCTCGTGTGGCTTGCCGTCTACCGCCTGAATTTGACTTCGCCAAGGCAGGGCCAAGTGGATGCAATTCAGCCCGTCAACTGGAAAACCTCTGGATGGGAGTCCGCGCCGAATTGAATAATTCAATTTCCCTGGTTGCTGTCGCGTACGCCGATCACGCCGCCGCTGACTGCCTACCTCCAACACAGGTTTTTAAACTCGCCGCTGACAGTGGAATCGAGTTTTGTTTGCTCGACACATTTTGTAAAAACGGACGCTCCACCATCGATCACCTCGGAATCACGGGCCTTCGTGATCTGCAAAAAACCGTGAATCAATTCGACCTTTGGTGGGCACTCGCAGGATCGCTTACTGACAACTCGGTCACCAAGGTGCACGAACAAGGCCTGCAACCAAACTGTTTTGGCGTGCGGGGCGATGTCTGTGTCGGCGATCGGACCGGCCGCTTAGCGACAAACCGAATCGAGGCGTGGAAATCGAAGATTTCGGTCACTTGGCCCAATCAAGGCCTGTCAAATTCATCAGACGCTCTTCGAAGTTGCCAATCAAACCACCCACCAAAACCCAGGCTGACTTCTGACGCAGCTCTATCTCGCCATGACGATTGATTCTCAAGATCGAATCGCCAGTCACACCGGATTCATGCAGATGCCGCAAATCGATCTCACCCTCGTTAACGACATCAAGCAGCGTCTTACCGGTCAGTTCGATGAAATCATGATTCATTCGGGAATACCAAGAAGATAAGTCGATCAAAATTCGGGGTGAAAATGCAGCAATTGTCCGCATCGAAATTCTAGGCGTTCCTGATATTGTAATTCGAGATCAAATTGGCATAAGTCACCCATAGAGTGATGGGGGGGTCGCTACTCATTCGATCTCACTCAACTCCCCAGCGGCCCAGCTTGATTCACACAGCATGGCAAACCAAGTGTTTCCGAGCTACTTGGCCAAAAGTTGATCAATCACGCTCTGTAACTTCTTACCGGTAAAGTCCAGCTCAACCACCTGCCCCTCCTTGTCAAGGATCGCGGTAAACGGCATCGAAACGATTCCAAATTGGGTGACAAGTTGGTTCGTCAATTCGTTCGTCGAGCGGAAACTTCGGAATTCTAGTTTGCTGGCTTTCGCAAACTCTGCCACCCGCGCCCCCTCCGCATCCATATTCACTCCAATGATTGCCACCTGCTCGGGATACTTCGCCGCAAGATCTTTCAATTGCGGTAGCACTTGCAGTGACTGCGGGAAGTTCATCGCCCAGAAGGGTACAAGCACCACTTTCCCACGAAATTCTGTAAGACTCAGTAGGCTTCCATCGACGGAATCCAGATCAGGATCGAAAACTCGACCAACGACATCCTTCCTCGCTTGGTGAGCTTCGTTTGCCATCGTGACTTCCTGAGTCGTCGCGGCCGATGGCTCGACAAAGCGACCTGCCATCAATGCATAGGTTGCGGTTGCCAGGTCATCCTGCCCACACCCCTCAAGCTCTAACGCAGCTCCGGAAAGATACTGAACTGTCTGCAGGTCAGCCGACTCGTCAATCAGCGTACCAATAGCCGACTCCCAATCATTTCGATTAACTGTTTCACCTTCAATTGCTTGACTTAAAAGTTGATCGATTGCGTCAAACCGAACACTTCCCGCAAGACGAGCTGCCATCTCGGCGATCTGCGGCTCAGATGAATCTGCGAATAATTCGATAATCCGATCACGCACGATGCGTGCTTCCCGATCATGCCCATATCGGGCTAACGATTCGCGGGCTTGGCCCATGGCCATCATCGCCGCAACGTCGGGAGAATCGGAAGTCGTCGCAATTTGATCGCTGTAACGCACCAGTCGATCAGCTGCATCTTCACCACCATTTTGTAGTGATTCGATCGCAAATCCAATGAGCACCAAGCGACTATCGGCCACTAATTGCGGATCGTCGGACTCTAAACGCGATAAAGCCAGTGCTTCTAATTCTTCCGCTGCCTTCAAATTCCCCAACGCAGCGAGATGGGAAAGCGACTGTAATTCACCACGAGCACCCTCTGAACGAGTGCGATCATCGACTTCTTCGTTAGACGCCAATCGCCGTGACGCATCGAGTTTCATTTTGACGATGTGAAGCAGTGTTCGACGCGCCTCCTGCGGATCCTCAATCCCGCTTTTCCCGGAATGAATTAACTGCATGTCACCGTCGGCCGCCGCCAAAAATTCGAGCAATTGCTGGGGGCTCAAGTCAGCTCGCAACTCCGTCAAAGATGGCGTTTGTGGCTCGGTTTCCTTGCTGCCCGCGATTGTGAAGGAGGTTGCATCTTCGCCTGCAGGCGGCGGCTTTAATTGCGGGGTCGAGTCACCTATCGCGACCGATTCTTCTGGCGTCCCCACTGGGATCAACTCAGATGTCCCGCCTTGCAGCCCCAAACGACCAGTTTCAGCAGGATTCTCCCCCGAAACCTGGCTCGCAGTCGACTGATCGGCAGAAAATCCGTCACTCGCTCCCTGCTCGATCCCGCCCGACGAAGCCTCAAGCGGACGCTCAACTTCTGACGCAGTATCGGCACACCCCAGGGGGGCAAGCAACAAAGCGGTTCCAGCCAACCAAAGCCCCGTGCGCTGCGACCAAACACGCTGCGACCAGACATTCATTCCATTTCTCCCGTGCGATACATCGCATCCATCGCAAGATCAGATTGTCGAAAATTCCCCTCGTTCCCCGCAATCATATCGCCCGCGGAAGAATTTGTCGGGATCAGTCTTTTTGTTTCGGTTCGGCGATGATGTTGGACTCAACCGGTTTTCCATCGATCAGATGCTCTTGAATGATCCTTTCAAGGACAGCGGGGGTGCAGCGGCCATACCAAACACCGTCTGGGACGACGGCGGCGATTGGGCCCGCCCTGCAAATATCACAACACTTGATCGGAACTCGCAAAACGCCTCCTTGGCCTGACAAGCCAAGTTGTTTCAGTCGCTTTTTCAGGAATTTCCAGGACTCCGACATCTGTTTGCCACTGGCGCAGCCCGCTTCATCACGGTCGTTGCAAAGCAGGATCATCCGTGCTGATTCAGCCAGCTTAAGCTTCTTTGCTCGATGCCTGGCAGCCTCCAAGCTTTGTCGTTTTAGACGGTCTCGTTTCATGCGGAGATCAGCTCATCCTTCTTGGTCGCGTTTGGGGCAGTCAACTTGCTGCGGACAGACAATTGTAATTCAGATGAAGAAAAATCGTTTTTTCGGCGGGTAGGCAGCGGCAATCCCTCGGTAACATTCATCTTGTCACCGCAATGTCGTTTGGCCGATATTCCAGGCTAACTCGTCCTCTGCGCACGAAATGCAAGCCGGAACCATAGGCCGTGACAAAAATAGATCGGTACATACTGATATTTTTCCTTCGAACAGTGCTCATCTGCTTCTGTTCGATCGCTGGCATCGTGATCGTGTTTCACGCCTTCACAAGCATGGATGCATTTGTCCGCCGCGGTCAGGCCGAAGACGGGCTCATTCCCGTGATGCTCCGTTTCTACGGACCCTACATGCTGCTGCTGTTTGATTGGACAGGTGCCATCATTTCATTAATGGCATTCTTGTTTTGTGTCGGGTGGTTGCGACGTAGCGGCGAGCTGACATCGATTCTATCAGCAGGAATCTCGCATGGTCGAATTTTTCGGCCAATTCTCATCGCCACCGCCGTGCTGGTGTTAATACAGTTGGTCAACCGCGAATACGTCATTCCCCGGTATAGCGATGTGCTGACGATGAAATCGAAAGATATCGCCGGCGATAGAGGCCAACTGGTGAAGGCTCAGTACGACAAGATCAATCGCGTGCTGATCGACGGTAAATTACTCTTCGTCCCCTCCCATCGGATTGAGGGACCAAGCTTTCAACTGTACGACGAATACCCTAGCTATGGTGACCTATTACTGGCCTCCTCCGCGCAATGGTTGGAAGCCGATGAAAATCATCCTGCCGGTTATTTGCTCAGTCATGTAACTCGTCCTAAAAACATTGACCAAGTTGCCTCTGTCGATCTTAAAGGCCAACCGATTTTCATGACTCGCTATGATCAATCATGGCTCGAACCAGGTCAGTGTTTCTTCGCCACGAGCGTAAGTTCGGATTTTCTGCAAACAAATCAATCAGCGATGCGGATGTCATCGGTTGCCGATTTAGCAAGACGAATTCGTAATCCCGCGTTGTACAGCAGTAAGAGTTTGCAGGTGTTACCCCACGAGCGAATCATTCGTCCACCGCTCGATTTCGTTTTGATTCTGCTCGGACTACCATTGGTCATCAATCGACGCGGGCGAAACCTGTTCGTGATGGTCGGCGCGGCGATGGCGACCGTGATGGCGTTCTTCGCAATCAAAACAGTGGCTGGAGGGATGGGAAGCAGTGCCTTCTTGGTCTCACCCACGATGGCGGCTTGGATTCCGCTGCTAATTCTTGGACCAATCGCCTACATTCGATTCCGAGATGCTCAACTCGTATGACCAATATCGATGTCTCGGTCGTCATTCCTGCGATCAATGAGCAATCGTCAATCGCTGCCTGTATTGAGTCAGCACTGTCGGCTGGTGCTCGCGAGGTAATCGTTTCGGACGGCGGCAGCACAGATGACACTATAAGCGTCGCGACCGCGACGGGAGCCCACAAGGTCGTCAAGTCAATTCCAGGACGTGGAATCCAACTCAATTCCGGTGCCTTCGTCGCCGATTCAGATTGGCTGTTGTTTCTGCACGCTGATAATCGTCTGACTTCCGAGTGCATCCGCCAAATCGGTGTGGCGGCTTCGATGGACGCACAGTGGGGCGCGTTTCGTCAACGAATCGAATCGGAAAGATGGTCATTGAAAGCGATTCAATGGGGCAATGAACTCCGAGTGAAATATCGCAAACTTCCGTTCGGTGACCAGGGAATCTTTGTCCGTCGCCAACTCTACAAACAACATGGTGGATTTGCAGAAATCGCATTGATGGAAGATGTCGAATTCTCACAGCGAATGCGAAAGGTCAGTCGCCCGGCACTCTTGAAGGGGCCCATCCTGGTCGACTCGCGTCGCTGGGAGAACAAAGGCATTGTTCGGCAAACCTTACTGAACTGGTCAATTCAACTCCGGTATCGATTCGGGGAATCGCCAGCATCGCTACGCAAACGGTATCGGTGACTGCCCAAACGGGATTCAGATCACTGGTAGTCGGAAATACTGGCACTCGGGAACCATTTCACTCAGGAACCATTTCACTCAGGAACCATTTCACTCAGGAACCCTGCCGCCAGCGGGACATCCGCTCTTCTCCTAGCCGCGGCCCGCGATTTGGCCGCCAAGAAGCATTACCCTGTCAAGATGGGCTCACAAGCTCCCAGGGCAATGCCGGGATCAAGGCCAGGGTCAGTAACAGTGCCCCTTGGGGGACTGATCAAATTCGTCGTGAAGTCCCAGACCTCCTTCTAGCGAAACATGATTCAGTCGCACCCATGGCAAATGGAGACATCTCCCAAATGCGAGGAGACAGCAGCATGTGCTGGAAAGGTAAGAAACGATGACACCGAAAGCCGGGAAAGTGGTAAACGGACAACAGACCGCACATCGACCCAGACAAGGTTTCCGAGGCCATCGATGAAACAGGGTGTGAATCGATGACGGGGTACCGATCCGACGCAACCCAACTTTGGCGAAGAGAGAAGAAAAAAGCTGAACAACAAATGCAAATTTCATCGAATAGCATTCGAACACTGATGCGTCAAAAGCGTTAGAAGGCGTAAGTTTAAATTCTGGACAGCGGGCTGATTCAGATTCTCTGATCGACCAACTCGCTACACGCTATGTGGCCCTTGGATGTGCTTTCTCATATACCTGTCGCAAGCTAGCGGCACTGACGTGCGTGTAGATTTGGGTGGTTGCCAAACTCTTGTGACCGAGCAACTCTTGTACACTGCGAATGTCGGCTCCACGGTCCAGTAAATGTGTCGCGAAACTGTGCCGCAGGGTGTGAGGACTGGTGCGCAGATCTAATCCCGCTACCGCAATGTGCTTTTCCAACATGCGACCAACGCTGCGTGTGGTCAGAATGCGGCCGAATCGATTCACAAAAACGGGTGCCTGTCGCCCCAAAGATTCGGTTTTGGGATCGCGTTGACGCTTTCTTGCATAACGACGAATCGCTTTCCAGGCATAAGATCCGAGTGGACTAATACGTTCCTTGCGGCCTTTTCCACGAACGCGAATAATTTGCTGGTCCGAATCGAGATCGCCGTCCCGTAAACCAACCAATTCACTCACACGCAACCCAGCGGAATACATCGTTTCCAAGATCGCACGATCCCGTAATCCGGCGGTTTCTGCAGCAGGCGGAGCCAGCAAAAGACGACCAATCTCTGCCGTACTAAGCACGTGCGGCAATTTTCGCTGGCGTCTTGGGTTCCGCAATGGTTTCGCAGGGTTCTCCGTCGCCAAACCTTGCCGAATTGCGAACCGAAAAAAACTACGCAGGGAAGCCAACTTCCGCGAGATCGTCGAGCGAGCGTATCCGGCTTCCGCTAAAGCTGCTTGGAATCCGCGCAGATCTTGAGGCGATACTTGCTGCGGATGAGGCACCTCGCCGGTGGTTGCCTCCATCCAGTCGGCCATCCCGAAGAGGTCCTCACGGTAAGCCTTGACCGTCAAATCCGACGCATTTCGCTCGGTCGCCAAGAAACGCAAGAATTGGGTGATCGCACTGCGCATCTGATATTCACATATCGCGGCCGATGGTAAGAACCGATCGCGAGTCGGCAGCCGCGTGAAGACGCACCTACGAACTCCCGTTCGAGAGCCTAGTGAAAGTCTTCAATTGAGAGACTGTCGAACTCTTTGCTGGCAACGATGTCCTCATCGCTGGGGACAGCGTCACGAATCTTGCGACTCAACATCGCAGCGTCGTACCAGGAAAAATCGACTTCCGGGTTGGCAGCAAACCGCGCCAGTTGCCGAAGAGTTTCGTCGCGGTTCTGGTCATCAAACAGAAAGATGAACCGCTCTTCTCCCTTGACCAACGCGAGGACGTTGATTTCTCTATCCATAGTGGGCGACTGTCCGATAGCAAAGTGCAAATGGCCTTCGATACCGAGAGGCTTCTCGGTCCGACAAGGCTCAGTATCGGCTCAGCGGCCACCTTAAGATGAGGTCCCTTTGGTCACTACCACCTCGGGATTCCAGCATTTCAGTGATATGTAAGTGACAACAGAAACGAATGAAATCATTGCTACGTCTTAAGTAACCCTGCCATCCTCCCGGACGTGCATCATCCCCCGTCTCAATGTGATTTGCGAGACGATTCGTGAAGTATGGGTCATCTCCGCGATAGATTTCGGTGTGGGTCAGAACTGGGTCATGGCTAATCTCTGCAATCGGGCGATTCGGCGACGGCGGGTCTGGAATCAAATCGGTCGGAGTTGGCCAATCAGGGGGCAGCGGTGCCCCGAGCACTTCACCCGTCCATTCATCGCTGTGAAACTCATCGATTGCTGGCAAATCACCAACCACCGCTTCTACAGAACCGCCCCTATCTGTCTCACTCGCATAACCAACCGGCGTCAGATTACCAGCCTCGCCTGCGTTGACTGGTGCATTCTCAGAGGGAATCGGTGTTTGCGTGGCGAGTTGGCTACGTGCTAACTCAAATTCGGCATCGTCGACAATGCGTTTAGGGATCTGCTTCTCCTGCTCGGTTCCCCATGGCAAACCATAACCGGCTGGAATCGGGTGAAAACCCTCATTCGCGGCAAACCAATTGACGGTCATCGCCAAGCGGGGCGGGTAGTAAGCATCAAAGTCAGTCACCGAACCGACAACCAAGGCCTCAACCCCCATCAACTGAGCAAGATATTGAAAGTCCGCCCCCGCCTGCGGTTCACCATACTGCGTGACAAATTGTGTGTAGAGCGTCTTTGAAACGCCGACTGGCATCACTTCGAAACCAGGTATCGCTTGCAACGCCGCGTAATACTGCTGCGTCACGATATCGGTGTCGAGCGTCGGTTCGCTGCTTTGATTGAAGAAGGGAAGAATCGCCACTTGCTTCAATTGCGGAAACGGATTGTGCAACCGATCACGCTGAGAGGTCTTTGGCACCCAGGCACAACCAACCAACATAGATAGTAACAGTGATAGCGTGATCACCGATGGAACAAATTGCAGTTTCACGTTAGCCGCCAGCGCAAGGACTAGCGCGGTTCCTCCACCCCCAAGCAAAGGATCGGCGAATCACTGAAAGCTTCTTTACCTAATCGTCAAACTTTTCGTAAACGAAACAGCGTTGAAACATTTCGGGCGTCGACGAAGACAATTGGGTCGATGGATTCGCGAGGAGACCAAATCAGCCGAGTGACCAGCCAGCACGGGGTTCTCGCCGAATCATGGGATTCGCTTCAGGACACCCCACGCATTCCATCTTCACGGGATCCCAAGTGATTTTCTTGCCAACGCGATAAGCGATATTCCCAAGATGATTCG
>JARGNK010000302.1 GCA_029213145.1 Rubripirellula sp.
TTGGAAAAGCGGTTTTAAAAAGCTGTCTGTATTCTTCGATTTCTAGCAAGCGATCCATCAGGGCTGACCAAATCCCGATGAAGTCGGTGTCGTCAATCGCGGCAACTTCGTTGCCCAGTTGAGCATCTTCCAACGAGCCACGCATTTCAACACGACTCGTGACTGGGAACATTGCTTGAATCTGAAGGGGTGTTCTCAGTTCCAGCGGCAGTTGAGGACCAGCCGGTGATATAACACTGCCACCCGTCGTCGCAATGCGGCCGTCCCAATAGGTTGTGTGCCAGCTTTCTGAACCCAGATTGAAAAGGTGGGGTGAGTTTCTTGGAACAAAGGTCCGCCCCTTTCCGCGAATCCGAAAAGGACCAATCGCACCTGGATTCTCTACACCAGTACCTAACCCGAGAGCGAGATCATCGGACGTATTGGTCAGCGGATGGTGGCAGGTGGCACAAGCGGTGTCATAATTGCCACTCAAGATACGGTCAAAAAACAATTTTTGACCAAGGGCAACATGCTCATGGTTCTGAATTGGTATTTCGATTGGTTGAACATCATTTTTTCGTAGCAGCCGCCCGAGTGTTTTATCGAGCTCCCTTCGCGGACTCCTGCGATCGCTCTTGGTTTGAGTGGCTGGTGTTTCGATGGGAACAAATTTGCGAGGGCGGCGCCGTGAACGCGTCTCTCTAAAATTTTGACGACGGCTGATTTGCTCGCGTTGCTGTATCTTGCTTCCTTTTGCAGGAGCCCCTCGTTGATCCGCGATCGCGGTTTGAGGGATGAACAAAAACTGCATCGAACAGAAAAAATAAATCGTCGCATGCCAGATTCTTGAAGAAACCTTCACCGCCAACCTCCCAGATTACCTATCTTTGCTAGCTTACCCTTTCTTGCCATTGATCCTGGTCACCCAGGCCTTACTGGCTTTACTTTTAGCAAAATTGGGTGACCAGAAAAGTGTGTTAGCCTACGTTGCTGAATTTTTTTTCTTGGATTTAAATTCGAACCTGGGCGATGGACTCCGCTGTGCACAACATAAACAAAGAAGAAAAACACACCACGCAGCCATCTGCTGTTCACGAACGATCATGTTCGGCATGAAATGATTCTCGGCAGAGTTCCAGCAATCCTGAGTAGCCACGCCTGATTCAATCACGAACCGGTTCCCCTGCAACTCGTGCTTCTTATCTTGCGCATGGGGACGCCGGTAGCGTCGAGCAACCTAAACTCCCGGACCAAATCGCAGCCGACAAATATCTGGCCTCGAAAGATGCAGCCAAGTCAACGCAGCGAGAGAGTAAAAAAGCAAAGTGAGCGAAAACAGAAAACCGAGCGAGCAAAGCAGGGATAGAGAAGTTAGCGAAGATAGAGAAGATAGCAAAGGGAGAAAAAAGACAGGCGTACACACCTTCGGCTGACTTGCAGTCAAATCACTTTGCACCCAAAACAAATCACTTTGTGCCTGTCCCCGATTCGCGCCCGATTCGCGGTGCCTGTGCCCGATTCGTGATTCGCCTCTTCCCGATGAATCGGATGAGGCCATCGCTGAAGAGTCAGATCAGAATGCTCGAGGGGACGCTCGCAGAGCCCGCCAGCAAAATTGAGTGCGGATACGGATCACCGGCATCGGATGAATTCAGCTTTTTCTTTGGCGAATGATATTTTTAGTCGGGTAAACGCTTCCTTGATTTCGCACTGCGGAGTAAAGCCCACGGCGACCAACAATTCGTCTCGGTCGCAACTGGACGCGATTAATGAAGCGGCGAAGGAATCGGCGGCTGAGGTGTTGGCAAACAGAAAGGAGTCCATGAAAAGCCATTGAAATCTTCCTCATTGAACCTACGAGAACTCAAATGAATTTGCCGTCGCTAGCCTTACGTTTGTTGTTTCCTGCTTTGATGGCGGTGTTGTTGCCTGGACCCGCAAGATCTCAAGAGGCAGATGCAAAGCCAGAAGTAGCGGAAAAACCTCCGGTCCAACAAGTTCTTGGGACGTGGCTGAAGACAAGGGTGAATATCGATGGCGATCGAGTCACCGAGCGATTGGTGATTGAGTCGACCGGGTCAAAGGGCGAGTTTCATTTTAGCTATGAACAGAGCAGTCAGGACTCTGGAAAAGTTTCAAGCGGTGAAGGCGACGGGTTGATCATTGCCGGTGGTCGGCAATACGTGGTGATGGATGTGGATCGTTTGCGAGTCTTAATGCCGGAAGACGAAGCAACTGACTGGAAGGATACCCCGTTTTCGATCGCCGCCCAAATCATTGGCGATCGGATGCACTCCACGCCCGGGATGGACCTTGAGGGCGGTGTTTGGACACGGGAAGGATCGAACACGCCGATTGTCACCGGTGACAGATTAAAGGCGTTAGCTCCACTACTTGGGACTTACACCGGCGAACATGAAGACCCTGGCAGCAAGGGTTATGGAATCGCCGCGGGAACCAGTCAGATCGTTTCAACACACCGGCTGAGCCCTTCGGGAAAGCTCGTGATCGGTGAATGGTCGAATACGCCGGCCGGCGGTACCGCCGACGACGCTTTTGAAGTCAGGGCAGTCTGTTCCTACAGCCCGACGGAGAAATCCATCATCGTCGATTACCACACATCCACCGGGGTCTCCATGCACGGAAAAATTGTGGCCATGGATGAAGGCAAAATGTTGTGGGAGCGAAAAGGGAACAGTCCCGAGGGTGCAATTCACGAGTATTGTCTGTTTGATTTCTCGGAGCCGGGTACGTTCGCACACACCATCGTTCATCGAACCGTCGATGGCATTCCGGCGGAAGGTGAGGAGGGGGTCACAATCACGCTGAAAAAGCAGGATTGAGATTCCAGCAACCAATCGCGCGACCACTGTTTTGTTTCCTTGTTCTGTTTCATGAAAAGCGAGTAAAAATGCAATTACGAAAAAACGCATGCGGGGTAGCAAAGGCCCGCGTCTTCCCTCGAAGCAAGCTGTTGTTGGCACTGATGCTAACTGCTGCTTTGCCACTGAATGTTTTTGGACCGACCGTGACGGTTGCCGCTGAAACAGAAACGCAGACTGTTGACAAGGAAAACAAGTCGGCAGCCGATCCTAACGCAGAAGGTGAAGCTCAGGGGCGTCCCTTGGAGATGCGAGAAAAACTGGCGAAACGCCCCTACAACTTCATTCAGCTCAGCTACATGAGTGTGCCCGAGGGGGGTGAGAACGAGTACTTGGCGGTGGAAGCGGAATGGAAAAAGATCCAGGAAGCTCGGTGCCGACTGGGAGACATGCTGTTTTGGGGCCTGCTGAAAGTTGAACACCCTGAGCGGATGGGATGTCAGTATGTCACCATGCAGGGGTTCAATTCGCTGGACGACTCTCAACGATTTCCACGCTGGGGGATGATTCGAAAGCAGCTGGGTGGCGAGTTGGATGAAGAGGCCTTGATGCAGCGGACCATGGCAGCGCGTGAAATGCTTTACACCGAGACCTATGAGATCGTTGACTTCGAAGGTTCAGCGACGCCGGACGTCGACATTGCGAGGTTTGGATACTTTCAACCGGCCGAAGGACGCGAGCAAGAATATGTCAACGCTGAAAAAGAGCTCGCGGCTCCTTACTTTCGCGAAGTAATGGAAATCAATCCGGCGTTCAAGATGTGGGGGCTTACCCGCCTCGTCAGCACGACCGCCAGTTCCCGTTCACACAAGTATCGGATCTTCCATTTGTTGGAATCTGCGAAGATGCCATCGACGGACGAAGAAAAAACGGAACTGGGAAAAAAGATGCAGGCCCTGCAGGACCAGTCCTCAGATGACACGAAGTGGAATGAACTTCGGAAAGGTGCCGGGGGTGGTCCACTTAAATGGGTCATGAAGACCTCTCTCGACATCAACCCTGTGAATATGGAGTGGGAGAAGCTAAAAGGCGCCTGGAAGCATGTGCGTCCAGATGGCTCTTACCGAATCAAGCGAATCGAGGATCACCAAGAAACACTTGAGCTATACGATGTAAACGGTGAGCTGAAAAACAAGGTGTCCATACCGATGCGGATTGAAATCAAAGATGGCGTGAGCCACTTTTACACCCTTTATCCTGGCGGAACTTATCACTCGGTATACAAGGTTCACGATGGCAAGTGGTACGAACAAGGGCGTGGAATTTTTCACAACAATACCAAGAGCTCACCGGATCAGTTTTTGATCTATGACCGCATCGAAAACTAGGTGACTTGGCCTGGATACCGTTTGTCCGCTGGCTCCAAGCAAGGCTGTCCGTTCGTGACGGCCTCGCCAGCGGTATCGAGCGTGCGTCGCACTGGGAACTGGGCCAGGAAAAAGGTGTCCGGTACCGTCTTTGTTAGCCAGGTTGTTATTTTCGCTTAATTGAAAAAAGGATGAAAAAAGGGACAGGCATAAACGGCTTCGGCTGATTTGCAGTCAAATCACTTTGTGCCTGTCCCCAAATCACCGCCTCCCCAAATCACCCTATAT
>JARGNK010000303.1 GCA_029213145.1 Rubripirellula sp.
TATCCCCAATCAATCAGTTGGTTTAATAGTCGCCAAGTTCTCGCGTGTTTCTCACTTTTTGTTTCATGATAGTCGTCGATGACGATCAATGCGTCATCCGCAAGTTCGTTGAAGAACAAGGAGAAGTCCCGATGAATCATCCCATCAGCGTCCAGCATCATTCCGGCCAACTTCTTCGTTGTTCTTAAGGCCAATACATCGGTGGCGTTGTCAAATGTCAAGTAATTATCAAATAAGGAGATGTAACTGGTGGCCTTAAAATCACGCATATGCTTTTGGTAACGTTCATAGTTGGTTTGGCGTGTTCCATAACGGTCTCGTGACCCACCTTCAAATTTCTCTACAACAATGACCTTCGATTTCATTCCAGCATCGCGTTTGCCCCAGGCGATTGCAATTGTTGCCGCGCCGCCAGCACCTCCAACCTCAAGAAAGTCTAGATCCGGGCCTCGCTGGATCTTGGCATAGATTTGCTCGTAAATTTCAGTGTTTAGCATTCCATTAGTTACGCGGCGCACGTAACGCAAGCCGTAACGCTTCACGCGGTAAGTATGAAGCATCTTTTCGGGAAGTAGATTTTTTAGAGTTGTGCGGAGCATATTGATAGCGAATTAGGGAAAAATGCCGTACATCTGGTTTAGGAGAGTGACTTGTGTCTGTTGTTCTGGGGCGCTGACGTGCCGCTTGTAGGCTCGGGGAATTGAGAAGCCCTGCTTGCCCCGGTTGATGATTCGATTTGGCAAAACGTCAGTATAGGCAGCTTTCATCAGGCCCTTCAGTTCCCCATTCTGGTAACGAACCGATTCCGGCAGCGAAAACGCAAACTCAATCAGGTCACGACTCAGGAATGGAACTCGGACTTCCAAGGAAACGGCCATGCTGACTCGATCAACTTTCGTAAGGATATCACCCGGCAGATAAGTGTGAAAATCTACGTACTGCAACCGCGTCAGTAAGGGGAGGTCATCTCTCCAGTATTTACGGAAGTGCCAGTAGTCGTCGTAGTCCTTGTCGATCTCTAGTCGCTGTGCGAACTCGCGTTTGTCTTCGGTTGTCATGGCACCCATCAGTTTTGCGTACAGCGAGACTCGGTCGGTCGTCAGCCAGGAAAGACGCTGTAACGCCCGATAGGAGGCACTGCCGGTCGGAAAGTTGCGTTTCATGCGATCAGCAACTCCATGCATCGATCCAATTCGGCCGGCACCGAATCGCCGCAGTTTCTTGTAGCGTGAATACCATCGGTAGCCGCCAAAGAGTTCATCGCCTCCATCACCCGACAAAGCGACGGTGACCGACTCTTTGGCAAAGCGAGAAACGACAAACGTCGGAAACGCCGATCGATCACCGAAAGGTTCGTCGTACCATGATTTCATCCGGTCAGCCAACGCGGTCATCTCCTCCCGGGGAAACGTTCGCTCGTGATGATCGGTGTTGAAAGCAATTGCAATTTCTCGGGCAAATTCCGTTTCGTCTTTTTCATCGGTGTCAAACCCGATCGAATAGGTCTTGACCTGGTTGTGCTGCGTCGAGGCGGATGCGACCAACACGCTGGAATCCATCCCACCGCTGAGGAAAAAACCGACCGGAACATCGGCGATCAGTTGCTCGGCTACCGAATTGTCGACCAGAGCCCGCAACTGTTCGCAAGCATCCGGTAGCGAACAGGTTTGGTGGTCGGAACCTGGTACTTCCAACCGCCAATATGGCAACGCTTCCTCGATCCGGCGATCATCCACGCGAAAAACAAGTCGGTGGGCCGGCGGAAGCTTAAACACATTTCTATAGAGCGATTTGGGCTCAGGAATGTAATAATAGGTTAGGAAGTCATAGATCGCCGTGTTATCAATCTGAAAGGAATGATCGCGGCAAAGTGTTGTTAGTCCTTTTAGTTCCGATGCGTAAGCGAATTCTTTGCCGTCCCAGAAGTAATACAGCGGCTTGATACCCGCGCGGTCACGATACAGCCGAAGTTTTCGATCGCGGTTGTCGTACAAGGCGATCGCAAACATTCCATCCAGCCGATCAATGAAATCATCACCCCACTGTAAATAGGCATTCAGAACGACTTCGGTGTCTGATGTCGTTTGAAACTTGTGTCCAGCCGCGATCAACTGCTTTCGTAATTCGTCAAAGCCGTAGACCTCGCCATTGAAAGTGATCCAAACATGGCCACACGCGGATTGCATTGGCTGGTTCGCTGCAGCACGCAAGTCAATGATCGACAACCGAGCAAACCCGAGGGTGATGCAATCAAGTGAAACGACCTTCTGCGAATCCGGCCCCCGGTGCCGCATTGATTCTACTGCCGCATCGTAATCCCAGTCGCTCTTCGTACCGCCTAAAATTCCGCACATTAATTCAGCTCAAGTCTCTTCAATTGCGGGTCAATCAAAAAATGTCAACTGCCCTAATGATTGCGGACACGATTGGCAAGCTCACGCAATCGTTGCGTTTGTAGTTCGTAAGTGCTGGATTTTAAAATGCGCGTCTGTACGGCTGCGATGATTGCATTGCGTTCAACATCGTTCTGAAGGAAGTGCTCGACTAAGTCACGCGTTCGCTGAGCACTGCCGGAGCGTGGGATCTCCGGGAATAGCTCTGCAACTGCCTGGCATTCGTCGGAGATAACCAGCACGTTACCCATGATCATTTCTACGACGCGTCTTGGAAACATCGTCGGCGAATCTTTGATCGAACTCATGTTCAGGCCCATCAGGTAAGGTGAATACGCCTTCAGCAATGTTAGATAATCATGACTGCCGACAATGTGATTTTCACATTCATCAGGCCAGCGACCGCGTCGGCTGAAGATTTCTAGACCCAAATCTAGCGAAGGCCTGATCAAGGTTCGATAAGTTTCACGACGTGTCTCGTACTTGTCGCGATAGGTGCCCGCGAAAAAAAGCTTTCGCTCCGGATCCTTGGGTAAGTACTGTTTGTGGATTCGTGGTTGAACTGGGAAGGTCAGCACTTCGATCACTCCCTTGAATCCAGCATCACGATATTTTGCGATCGAGCCCGAGTCAGTTGTTAGGATCACATCACACGCTAACGCACACTGGTGAAATTCGTCAAAACAAATTGGATCCTCTTTGTTCCAATAGATCACCGGAATTCCCGCTTTTCGATATGCGTTGGCAAGCTCTATCGGCACAGAGTAGCGATCGTGGCGACGGCGAAAGAGCTCCCAGGCGCTTTCGATGAGAAGAAAATCGATTTTGTCGGCCGGTGGGAAACGAATTCTTGTTTGCCACTGCAGGGTCCGCCGGATGCCCTTGATCCCCATTGGCGGAAAAACTCGTTGTGCGCCTTCATGGCGCCATCCCTCCCAAGAAAACGGATCAGCAAGCAACTGCCAGGGCTTTGTCGAACAGTTCGTCATGCAACAGTATCCGATTTATTTAAACTCCCTGCGGCCGACATTTGCTCTAGTGCGCCGCAACGTTGATAGATCGTTGTGAGCTGGCTGATAATCCGTTCGACGTGGTAGTTCGATTCGACATGTCTTCGCGCGGCGATGCCGACTCGGTGCCAGCGTTCCGCATCATCGATGACGCGTACAATGCAGGCGGCTAATGCGGCGGAGTCTCGTTCTGCCGTCAGATACCCTGTTTCGCCGTCAATCACCAACTCTGGAATTCCACTGTGGCGAGTCGCAATGGCTGGCATTGCCGTGGACATCGATTCCTTCAAAGCGTTGGGAATCCCTTCTTCATCACCGTTGTTGGCAACAACACTAGGGTGAATCGCAATATGCGACTCATGCAAGTGGTTTTTGATCTGTTGCGGCGTCTGCCAGCCCGCGAACCGAACCATCTCATCGAGTTCAAGTTCCTTCGTCAAAGTTTTCAGATCTGACTCAAGCGGTCCTTCGCCGATGATCGAATATGTTAGATCGACATCTTGATCACGCAAGATGGCGATGGCGCGAATGGCGTATTCGATGCCTTTCTTTTCATATAGTCTGCCCACCGTGATTAAACGCAGGGTTTCACCTGGGAGAATCTTTCGTGGTCTCGCTTGGTACCGGTCACAGTCTATCGCAGATCGAACTACCTCAATCTTCTCCGCCGGGCATCCCATCGCAATTAATCGCTTTCGAAAGTTGTTGCTGACAGGCAAGAATAGGTCACCCTCTTCGAATAAGATTGTGTAGTCGACTTCGCCTTGCTTTACCTTTCGTGTTAGGTCGAAGCCGCGAAACGACGTTACGATTGGCCCATGTAAGACTCCCTGCCGTCGCAAGAGTGTAGCAACACATCCCAGATGTCCATACTGACAATGGATCACATCAAACGACATCGAAGGCAAAAAGGGAGCAGACTCGAACAAGAGTTTCGTCAATCCGGTTCCAGACGCACCGCGAGCGACTCGTAGTGCCTTGATCAAACCCTGCGGGCGGCACCAGCACTGCTTCAGTGCCAAT
>JARGNK010000059.1 GCA_029213145.1 Rubripirellula sp.
TCAGGAGTCACCGCTTTACGCGGCGCAGCGCTGACCGAGTTGAATGGGGGTTCTGGTGTGGGTCCGCTGGGCACCCTTGATGTGACCCTTTCTGACGGAAGCACCGCTGCGATCGATTTGTCGGCAGTCAGCACCACCAGTGAAGTAATTGATGCGATCAATGCCTCCGGGCTGTCGCTGATTGTGAAGGTAAATGACGCGGGCAACGGTTTTCAGCTCCGCGATGTCTCGGGTGGTGCTGGGACCTTCAGCGCTACATCGGCGGACAGCACCGCAGCAGACCTGGGGATCAATACTTCAACGACAGGCGATTTCATCGTCGGCTCCAACTTGAACCTGCAAACTGTCACGAACGACACTCTGCTAGCCGATTTGAATCAGGGGCAAGGAGTCACGAGCGGCAGCTTTACGGTCACCGATAGCAACGGCAATGTTGGTGCCGTCAACCTGACTGTTCAAAACATCACGACAACCGGGGAGCTGATTGATGCCATCAATGATCTCGGTATTGGCGTGTCGGCGTCGCTGAATGACGCCGGCGATGGGATCGCGGTCGTTGATACTGGCGGTGGAGCACAAACGCTTCAGATCGAAGATTCCGGAAGCGGTACAGCAGCGGCTGACCTCGGGATCGCTGGTTCAGCGACCAATACAACCGTTGCCGGACAGAATGTTTCAGCATTGGTGGGCACGCAGGCGGGGGTGATCACCATTGAAGCCACCGACACCCTTGAAAACCTGGTCACCAAATTCAATGATTCCGCCCGATATGGTGAAGCGGCGATTCAAGCCAACGAAGATGGCACCTACTCGTTCAGCGTCCGTAGCAGCAAGGGTGGCAGTGACGGACGAATTGCGATCAACACAACCGGATTTGATCTTGATTTGCGAACCAATTCTCAGGGGCGCGATGCGACGATCGCGTTGTCAATCGACGGGGGGGTCGAACGATTCCTGTCTTCGTCAGATGGCGTCTTCGATATCGACAGCAATCTTGCTGGTAGCAACGCGATCACGGCGTTGACCCCGCTGAGCGAAGTGGCAAGCGGATTGGATCAAGGCAGCTTCACGATTACTGATAGCGCCGGTGTAAAAAGTGCAATCAATGTTGCCGTGGAAGGCATCTCTACTGTGGGAGAGTTGATTGGCACGATCGACAACTTGGGCATCGGAGTCGATGCGAAGATCAATGACGATGGTTCAGGAATCGCAATCGTCGATATAGCCGGCGGATCAAACACGTTAACAATCGAGGACGTGGGCAATGGCACGTTCGCCGCAAACCTGGGGATTGCCGGGAAAGCATCGACTCAAACGGTGGCTGGTTTGTCTGTCTCTGCACTTGTGGGGACGGGGCAGTCAGCCGACACATCCGAGGAATCGAGTGGTTTGGTGCTAACGCTCAAAGACATTTCGGATTCACCCGTTACGATTACGGTAGAAGAAGATCCAGACAATGCGGTTTCAGCTGTCAAATCGTTCGCTGACCAATTCAATTTGCTGATCGAAAAACTTGATTCGCTGACGTTCTACGATGAAGCCACCGAAGAAGTCGGCTTGTTATTCGGTTCGAGCGAGGCGCTGCGGATTCGTTCGAGTTACAACCGTCTGTTGACCGGAAGCATTTCATCGGCTGGGAGTCTTAAGTCGATCGGGCAAGTTGGATTGCAATTCAACGAAGATGGAAAGCTCGATTTCAATGCCGACGAACTGACCGAGGCATTGAAGGATGGGCAGTTGGATGTCGAGGCATTTTTCACCTCCGACTCAAGTGGCTTGGCCGACCGACTCGATCGTCTTGCTGAAACAATCGCCGGCGAATCTTCCAGCATGCTAATCAATCGGTCCAACACTCTTTCGGGGCAAGTGGAGTTCAATACCTCGCGTATCGAAGGAATGAATACACGTTTGGATGCAGAACGCGAGAGACTGCTGTTGCAATTTTATCGGATGGAAGAGGCGATCGCGAAGATCCAAACGAATCAAGCCGCAATCAACCAAATCCAACCAATCACGCTTTAGTCTCGCCCGAACCGTAGGTGGGCGGATTAGTGAATCGCTTCATGACCACATCAAGGACGAACATGACCAACTACGCCGCTTCTGCACGTCTTACAAACCAGGGACGCTCTTCAAGGTCAAGCGAAAGCTATCTGGAGTCGATGGTGAATACCGCCTCACCTGCACGCTTGCGATTACTGCTCATCGAGCGTGCCATCGACGTTGCTGGGAATTTGGCCTCGACTTGGAAGGATGGGAAGGAGTTGGGTTCTAATCAGCATTCACTAAAGCTGCTGGAGTTATTAAACGAATTGTTGAGCGGTGTCGTCGGTGGCCCGGGCCAGGAACAACAAGAGGTTTGCCACAAAGTTTCTGATCTGTACGTGTTTCTGACGCAGCATTTAATGAGGGCAGAGGAAACCAGCGACTCTGATGCAATCTGCCAGATTTCGACAATCTTGCAGACGGAAGCTGAGACATGGCGTTCCGTCTGCGCACAGCAGAGCGGCCAGCAAGCCGCGTTGACGGGGGGAATCCCAAGCGTCGATGGCGGTGTGCTCCCGAGCGAGGGGCTCAATTTGCAAGCTTAGCCAGGTTCCTGCGGGGACCTGTTGGTCCGATCAGCTAGTCTTTTCGCTGACGAGACGCCTCCGACTCCGAAAACAGCCCAACGGTTACATTCAGGTACGGTTGGGGCATCAGAGCTCGGTTGAGGCCTGATCGCTTTGTTCTGCTGGGAGGCTTCGATCGCACCAGGCCCCCCGGCGGAGGTCAGCCTGAGCTGTGATTAGCGTTCCGGGGATGCATTGCCGCTAACCATTGCAGATATCAGGCCTTTGCGATGCATCTTTCGGTAGGGTGCGGGATTCACCGAGACACGAATCTCGTTAAGCTTAGTGAGTTGCCGTTTTTTTGCCGCGGCGCTATCCTACTGATGTACGGATCTTCATTCCAAAATTGCTGTGAGAGGATCGCGCGATGCGATTTCGATACTTACTGGTGCTGATTTCCTTCGCTTTCTCCCTCGCGACTGCTTGGTCCCATGCTCCCGTGGCTGAGGCACCTGCGGTTGACGCGGCTTCCACCAAGGCCATCGCCGACGACCAAGCGAACGCAGGAGAGAATGAGGCGAATGCCCAGCCGGCAAAGAAGGAAGGTAAATATATCCGCGTTCAGCGGAACGAACAAAATAAACCCCTCGCGTTGCAAACGGCAATCGTGCGTTATCGTGGCAAGCCGAACACTCCCTACGCTGGCAGAATCGTTGACTTGGTTGGAGTCGTCCACATCGGCCAACGTGAATACTACAACGAGCTGAATAAGCGTTTAGCGAAGTATGACTCGGTTCTCTACGAATTGGTCGCCCCCGATGGTACGCGGATCAAACCCGAAGATCTTGAAAAAAGCCGCTCTTTGCTTTCATCGATGCAGAGCGGAATGAAGGACATGCTTAATCTGGAGTATCAGCTCGAACTCGTTGACTACATGGCAGAAAACTTCAAGCATGCGGACATGAGCCCTGAGGAATTCGTTCGGGATTTCGAACGCCGTGGCGACAGCGTTGTGAAAATGGTCGCGAGAATGATGGGGGCTGGCTTGGCATCTTCGGCTTCGACGGGTGGGGACGCCGGTATGTTGATGGCACTGCTGAGCAACAACCGATCGATGAAGATGAAACAGGCGATGGCGCAGCAATTGGTAGATATCGAAACGGTGACGGCCGGGATGAGTGACAAAAATGGAGAGGACACGCTGATCAAAGGACGCAATGGAAAAGCGTTCGAGGTTTTGACCGAGGTTCTGAAGAATGGCAAGAAAAAGATTGCCGTTTTCTATGGTGCTGGTCACCTGCCCGATATGGCGGAACGCTTGGAGCGAGATTTCTCAATGGAAGAGAAAAAGACCATTTGGCTTGATGGGTGGGATCTAACTCGGAACTAGATCAGATTCCGTAGCCGCTTCTAAGCGACTTTCGCCAAATCCGCAGCACTGGTGGATTGCAGAGTGCTTGCGAGAACGTCTGGGATAGTAATTGGATTGTTTTCCCGAAATCTCGTATGCGGCACGGTGAAATAGCTCAAGCCGGTTCAGGTAAGTAGAGAGTGCCGCGGTGATTGGGTCGACGCGGTCATGAGGTCCGCGAAAACCAAAGCTTCGCCGCCGTGGACTTGGCTTAAAGCGAATTGCTTTGGCGTGGCGAAACTGATCTGCTAGGACGTCCAATTTCCCTGCTTCTCATTCAGCGGGCAGCAGACGCTAGTTGCGTTCCGTCCAAGAGCGCTGCTGCTGCCTCGCTCTTGTTCAAGACATAGTAGTGGATACCGGGCACGCCTTGTTCCACCAGATCGAGAGTTTGCTTTCTGGCGTGCTCGACTCCGATTTCGAATTGACCGGCCGGGTCGTCGTTTTCGGTCATTGCCTGCTGTAAGCTCGCAGGAATGTTTGCCTTGCACATTGACGCGATGCGTTGGGCTTGTTTGAAGTTGGTAACCGGTAAGATCCCGGGGATGATGGGAACATTGATCCCGGCCTGTTCACAGCGATCACGAAAGCGAAAGAAATCGACGTTATCGTAGAACAATTGGGTGATGACTAAATCTGCCCCAGCATCGACCTTTCGCTTCAGGTTCTCAAGATCGGTCTGGGCGTCAACTGCTTCTTGATGAGTTTCGGGATAACCGGCAACCGCGATTCCGTAACTGGAATACTTTGCGCGGATCAGTTCGACCAGTTCGTTCGCGTATTTCAGTCCGCCTTCGACTGCGACGAATTGATCGGTGCCTTGAGGCGGATCACCCCGCAAGGCAACGATGTAATCGGTTTGCTGTTCCTGAGCCTCCGCGAGGTAGTTCTCTAGTTGCTCCACGGTTGCGCCGACACAGGTCAGGTGGGAAGCGACAGGAGCATCCGTAATTTGACGCACTTTCTGGAGCACTTGCAGCGTCTTTTCTCGCGTTGATCCACCCGCACCATAAGTGCAGGTAAAAAAGCTTGGCTGAAACTCTGTTAGTCGCCGAACGTTATCGCAAAGCGAATCCATCCCCGCTTCAGTCTTGGGGGGAAAGAGTTCAAAGGAGATTGCACACTGGGTGCCCGTGTAATGGGATGCTAAGGTCATCGGCGACGGTGATCGAGGAAATGGATTGCAATGGAGGATTCGGGAGCAAACAACGTCTCCCTTCTAGTCTACCTGAGGAAGTGAAGCTCCCGGCCAAATTTTTGGATCAGCGGCCCCCCGAACAACGACCCCTTTTTGGTTCCAGCCCAAATAAGCGGTGACATCGGCGGGAGAGTATCGCAGCGTCAGTCCGCATCTTCGGCGATTACTCAGGTTGGGAGCCGAACCGTGAATGAGCAGATCGCTGTGGATTGATGCCTGACCAGCCAAAAGCGGGGTTAATTGATGTTGGCCGTACTGTTCAGGATTCTTGATTGATTGATCCAAAACGTTCCCATCAGAATGCTCGCTGGTTTCAAAATCGACGAGTCCAAATCGGTGAGATCCCCGGTAGACCTCCATGCAGCCGTTTTCTTGGTCAGCATCATCAATTGCCAGCCAGATCGTGATCGCCTTGGTTGGCGTCAAAGGCCAATAGCTACAGTCCTGATGCCAGTCGACTTGTTTGCCATCGCCGGGCATTTTGCAAAAGAAATGTGCGCCCCAGCCGACAACATTTTCCCCCAGTAGGTCACTCACGTAATCAACCAGTTTCGGGTTCTTGAGCAACTCCAAGACCCGCCGATGCTTTAGGTGGGCACTGCTAATTGAGTAGCTGTCCTGACCGGCGGCGAACGTCTGCTCCAACAGCCGATCGAAATATTGACGAACCTCGACGATCTCAGTGGGCGAGCAAACCTCGATTGGCCCAAGGTACCCGTCTCGATTCCACGTCTCGATCTGATTTTCGGAAAGTGCCTTTGGAGTTTCGCAATTGGCATCAAAAAAGCGGATCTCCCGTTCGATTTGGGAGATCGAATTCTGGTCGGGAATGATCGCGAAATCGGTGGGGTGTTGCATGGCGGGAGTTGGCTGGGAGAGGAAATCACTATTGCGTGAAACATCAAGCTTTTCTTATGTCCTTACTCGTCCCAATTGTAGCGGCAGTGTGTCAAAGTTGTCAGTGACCACGCGACTAGATCTGTATTGTCAGGGTGTAGGGAAGGAGATTGTATGTCGGATCACGAAGACGAGAGGCACGAACAGTGGCTCAAGCAACTTCAAGGCGATTCGGTTGACGAATGCATCGCTGCGCTCCACCAAATCATCCAGCAAGACTCGGTGACCGGGTTGGCGTTATGGGTTGTTCCTTTGGCGGGCAGTCTTGACGATGACGTCCGTATCTACGCGGCTGAAGCGATGGAGTCGACGATTCGGCCGACTCTATCGGAGCAGCTGATTTTGATTCAGCTGCTCGAATCAACCCAAGACAGCGAAATCTGCTATTGGGCTGCGACGATGCTGGGGAGATTAGGCAGTGATGCGGGAGCAGCCGCCGTTGCTTTGGAAACGTGCGTCCGTCAATCGATGTACTTGCCTGCTCGTGAGCGGGCTGCTTGGGCGTTGTCCCAGATTGGGCCGGCTGCCTCTGTCGCATTGCCGACTTTGCACAAGGCGGCTGAAACTGCGCCACCAAGATTGAAGCATTTTGCGACGGTTGCCATCGAACGGATTGAGGGCAAGGCCCAAGCAAGCGGCGGTTCGGACGCGTCAGAGGAAGCTGCATAAACAAGGGAGCGGTCCGATGTCTCCCACTTTCCAAGCGGCAGGAGGCCGTCATGGTCTTTTCGATTGGGCGTAAGCAACGGTCAGGCAATTCGGTGACGAGCAGGCTGCCGTTCGCAAAATTCCTGGGGCCAATTACCTGCCTCGGCGCCGTCGCCGCGGGCGGCATTTTGGCCATTAGCGGTCGTCTTGAGTTGTCTTCTTTGGCGATGTTCCGTGGGTCGAGTGAGCTTTCCTCGTCAACGGATTCAACCACAAACGTTACACCGGTCAAATTGAACCTCGGCCAAAAATCGCAGACGAACATACGTATTGCCACTTTTAGCATTCAAAGCTTTGGAAAACGGAAAGCGGCCGACGTCAACGTGATGCGGGTTTTGACCCATGTCATTTCCCAATTTGATGTGGTCGCAGTTCAGCAGATTCAGGGTGGTGATCCGGGGCCGATCGAAGCCATCGTCAATTCACTTCGAAACTCAGGTGCGTCTTACAACGCAACGGTCAGTCAGCCGATCGGGCAAGGCTCGCAGTCCGAATCCTACGCTTTCTTGTGGGACGATACTCGCATTCAGCTCGTGCCCGACAGCGCTTATGTCGTTCAAGACACCGCCGACCGAATGTATCGTGAACCGATGGTAGCTTCCTTTGAGACTCGGGTTGGCACGGCCGATGGAAGACGTCCCTTTCGGTTTACACTGATCAATGCTCACGCCTCGCCGGCGACGGTCGGTGCCGCTGCGGCGGGAGACGAAATGGATGTGTTGGATGATGTTTACGTTCGCGTTCGCCAGTATGACTATCAAACGAATGGTGAAGAAGATTGCATTTTGCTTGGCAACTTAAATGTTGATGCAGCCGGGTTAAAAGAGCTCGGTCAGATTCCCGGTGTGCAATCGATAGCGGGTGAAACAAAAACCAACACGCTTGGCAATGCAACGCAGGATCACATCATCATTGATGCAAGAATGACCCGAGAATTTTCCGGTCGCTTTGGTGTCTTGAGTTTGGTGGATCAGCTCGGCTTAACCCAAGAGCAGGCGTTGCAAGTCAGCGATCATCAACCGTTGTGGGGAGAGTTTAGCATTTACGAGGTGCCAAATTTTGACGCGCTCGGCGACCAAAGCCAGGGAGCCAGTGCACAGTAAGAGCCGGCAAAGATGCAGTGTCGCTATAACGCTAAAGCGACACTGGCTTAAGCTGCCAAGCGTTTTTCCAAACGCTTGGCGATACGTGGTGGTGGAGTTCGCCATCGACGATGCAGCCACCAGTACTGTTCGACTCCCTCTTCGATCACCTCGGCGAGCCGCTGGTTGTACCAGGCAGTGAGCGTGTTGACGCTGCGGCAAATGCCTTCGGGATCGTCCTGGGGATCGGCCACGCCAGTGCAAAAGAACTCGAATTGCATTGGTTTGTCGGTGCGGCGAGTGCCGGCGACCAGCATTGGGGCCGATGAGGTCAAGGTGAATAGCGATAATGCCTTGTGGCACGATGCCGGGACCCCAAGGAAATCAACCCAACAACCTTTCGAGCCGGCATGTTGATCGGCGAGTAGTGACAGCATGCCTCCCTCTTGGAGTCGGCGTTCAACGGTTGGAGCGCATCCCTGCTTGTCGACCATTTCGGCACCTTTTGCACCGCGAAACGCTTCTACCCAGCGATGCAAGTAGGCGTTATCGAGCTTGCGAGCGATCGTCAGCGTCGAAAATCCCATCAGGCCCGAAGTATAACCACCAATTTCGAAATTCCCGAAGTGACCGGTGACCACTACCACCGGACGCTCGCTGAGCATGTGCTTGAGCATCGTGCGATTCCCCCGAAACGTGACATGCTGGCTCCAATTCGAGCGGTGCAATCGACGCTGGGCCCACGCGATTTCGCAAACCATCAGCAATAGATGGTGCCACATTCGGTAAGCAAGTTCATGACGAGATGCATCGTCTGATCCTGGGAAAATACGTTCCAGATTCTCCTCAATAACCCGTTTCCGTACTTTTAGAGGACCGGCGACAAGCCGCGCTAAACCACGGCATAGCGAGTCCCCCATCTCAATCGGGAGGGTCTGCAATACGGCCACTACCAGCCGCACGCCGCAATAGGCAATCAGGTCTAACAAAGCTCTATTCCCTCCATGCTGCAATCCGGGGGACCGGACCATTTTTCCCAAGGTGCCTAATTGTCAACGATTTGCCTTACTAAAATCCAGATGAATTCGCACCGGTTGTCGGTTCGGCCCGAAGAGGGGAACATCTTGTACGCGTCGCTGTGGCGTGTGGAAAGAGACAAAAGCTGCAATCGACGGTCGGATTGGCCTCGGTCGTTGAGATTCACCGGCAATCTTGCATCCACACAGAGACGGCATGACAGTACGTTCCGCCCTCAATTTCCGTGATTCGTCCCATGACTGAACCCTGTGCTGTGATTTTGGCGGCCGGCAAAGGCACGCGAATGAAAAGCGACCTGCCAAAAGTGCTGTGTCGTGTCGTCGATCGCCCGATGATTCACTTTGTCCTCGATGCTTTGGAAGAGGCGGGCATCCGACGACATGTGATCGTGGTCGGTCATCAAGCCGATGCCGTCAAGAAGGAGCTCGCCAGCCGCAACGGGCAAATCGAGTTTGTTTTGCAGGAGCCGCAGCTCGGGACCGGGCATGCCGTGCAAATGTGTCGCTCCCAACTCGAATCTGTGGAGGGGCCGACCTTGGTTTTGGCAGGCGATTCCCCATTGGTTCAGTCGGCCAGCTTGAAGAAACTACTCGGGGAATTCGAACAGACTCAACCCGGCCTGCTACTCGGTACCCTCAAGAAAGATGATCCGACTGGGCTGGGGCGAATCATTCGCAATGCAGAGGGTGAATTTACCGGCATCGTCGAGCACAAAGATGCGACCCCCGAGCAGTTGGAGATCAACGAGGTCAATATGAGTACCTACTTGTTCCGCACGCCCGATCTGCTGTGGGCATTGGATCATCTGAGTAACGATAACGCCCAGAGCGAGTATTATCTGACGGATTGTGCCCAGTTGTTGCGAAAAGACAATCGTCCCGTTGAGGCATTGCCTGTCCTGCAGCAATGCGAGTCGCTTTCGATCAACAATGTCGAAGAACTTCAGAGCGTCGACGAAACAATGAGAGCGATGGGTTATGCGTGAACTAAAGATTTTCAGCGGTCGAGCGAACTATGAACTCACTTCTAAGATCTGTCGGCATCTGCACCTCGAGCCAGCAGCAATCACGTTAGGGAAGTTTCCCGATGGTGAGAACTTTTGCAAACTGGACGAGGATGTGCGGGGCCGTGACGTCTTCTTGGTGCAGCCGACCTGCCCATCAGTCAACGACAATCTGATTGAATTGTTGATCATGATTGATTGCTGTAAGCGTGCCAGCGCCGAGCGGATCACAGCGGTGATTCCTTACTACGGTTACGCCCGGCAAGATCGCAAGGATGAAGGCCGCGTGCCGATTACGGCCAAAATGGTCGCGAACATCATTACTCGGTCGGGAGCCGACCGAGTTCTCACGATGGATTTGCATGCTGCTCAAATCCAAGGTTTTTTTGATGTTCCTGTCGACCACCTTTACGCGGCTCCCGTTCTCAACGAGCATTTCGCCGAACGTGGCATGGTCGGAGACGATATCGTTGTGGTTAGCCCAGACGAAGGCAGCATCAAGCGAGCCCTGGGGCACAGCAAACGTCTCGGCGGTAAGTTGGCGATCGTCGATAAACGCCGCACCAATGCCCTGGAGGTTCAGCAAAGCACCATCATTGGAGGGCCGGTCAAAGGAAAAATCGCCCTCCTGTTTGATGACATGATCAGTACGGCCGGGTCAATCTGTGGTGCAGCACGTTTGGTTCACGACGAAGGTGCGAGGGAAATCCACATTGCGGCCTCTCATGGTGTGTTATGTGGTCCAGCGATCGAAAAGTTACGGAAAGCACCGATTGATTCCCTCGTAATCACCGATTCGATTCCGGTACCGGCTGAAAAACAATTACCAAATCTAGTTCAATTGACCGTGGCACCTTTGTTGGCTGAGGCGATTAAACGAATTCACCACGATCAATCGATCAGTGAGTTGTTCCGTGAAAGATAGGTACTGGCAGCCACACAGCGATGTCGAATAGTGAAACACAACGGTATGCCATCCTTGGTGCCGGTGCGTTGGGCGGGCTGTACGGTGGTATGCTGGCTCGCAGTGGTGCCGAAGTGCATTTTCTGCTGAATTCTGACTACCAGCATGTATCCCGGCATGGATTGAGAGTGGAAAGTCCACTTGGCGACTTTCATTTGCCTCAGGTTTATACGCACTCTTCGCCCGAGACGATGCCGGCATGTGATGTGAGTATCGTGGCGTTAAAAACGACGTCCAATCATCTGCTGCCCAAAATGCTGCCGTCGACGACCCGTGATGGCGGGATTGTGTTGGTGTTACAGAACGGCCTCAACATTGAAGCGGATTCCGCGGCGATTGTCGGTACGGAACGAGTGCTAGGCGGCTGCTGCTTTTTGTGCAGCAACAAAACTGGCCCCGGATTCATCAAACATCTCGATTACGGGCATATCGTTTTCGGCGAATATGATCAGCGGTCCGCGCAGATCAGCACCCGTGTTCAGCGAATCGCCGATGAAATGAACGCCGCTGGCATCGACGCACAGCCGACCACTGACCTCGCCGCCGCGAGATGGCGCAAATTAATGTGGAACATCCCCTTCAATGGGCTCTCCGTCGTGCTTGACGCATCGACTAAACAACTGATTGACGATCCAGATGCAGTTCAACTCGTGGAGACAATGATCGACGAAGTTCATCACGCCGCAACGGGAAATGGCGTTCATGTCGATCCCTCCCTCAAATCGCTCACTGTTGAGGTAACGCGAAAGATGGTTCCGTACGACAGCAGCATGCGATTGGACTACTTGAACCGGCGACCAATGGAAGTCGAAGCGATTTTCGGCAATCCGCTCAAGGCAGCGAGGCGATTCAATTTAAAGATGCCAACGGTAACGATGCTTTATCAGCAACTGAAGTTTATCGATCGTCTTAACGCAGATTTATCGCCACCGCTGTAACGGCAAGCATTTGGCGAGTCGCTTCGATCGAGCGGGGGCCGTTCTGGCGATCATCCGGATTGCTACTCAATGGCAGCCCAGTTGTGTTCGGCAGCCCAGTTGTGTTCGGCAGCCCAGTTGTGTTCGGCAGCTCAGTTGTGTTCGGGGACTCCTGCCGATAGCTGATTAGACGACCGCATGAATCAGGTAGAACTTGCGGCGTGCGAGTGACGTGCTTGGTCGATCAGACGATGAACCGATGCAATTGGGAAGGCTATCTCGATTTGTGCAACAACGCATCGAAATTCAATTCAAGTTGCGTATCCTTATCATCTCCACCTAGCTCTCGAAACATGAGGCTCGGCTGGATATCGCGACTGTTCTGATACTTGTCGCTGCTGTATTCGTCGCAGGGTCCGTCGAGCTGCAGGTAGTAAATCTGGGCGATTTCCATATTAGGGTAGATTCGCACTGGCTGCACGCAATGCATTTCCAAAGTCCACGTTCCACAAAACCCGGCATCGCCGACTCCCCCGCCCGGATTGATGAACAGCCCCAATCGGCTGACGGAACTGCGTCCCTGCAGCATCGGGACAACCCCTCGGGTTTCGGTGTATTCGACTGTCCGACCCAAATAAAGCATGTTGGGCTGCAAGGTGATTCCGTCCGGCGGGATTTCGACTCGACGGTATCGATTTGGGGTCGCTGCATCTAAAACGACTTCTTCGTAAAGGAGCAGTTCGTCGTGCAACGCTAGGTTATAGCTGTTGGGGTTCAGGCGGTTTTCCTGGAACGGCTCAATCGAGATCTCCTGGTTTGCTAATCGTCGCCGAATTTCTTGACCCGAGAGCAGCATGATTTTGACCTGGGCGGTTTTCGGTAAGTGGAGTCGTCGAAAAGAGAATGGCGGTATACTTAGGTTACCGGCCATTGAGCCGCAATTGTCAGGCACTGCCGCCGACTCGTCAATGATTTTCATCTCCCACAGTATGCCAGTTCGCGCTTATATTGACTTTTCTAAACACTGCTAAGCGAGAATTTCTCTCCAAGCAGGATATTCGCTGCAAGTTTTCGTTCCTTCAAAATAACTTTTCGGCTCATGCATAACCTGGAAGACGTCACAAGACTGCCGGATGATTTCGACGGTCGAGTAAGGCTCTTTCCGCTGCCCGAACTCGTCGCGTTTCCCCACGCGATGCAACCTTTGCATGTTTTCGAGCCTCGTTATTGCGAGATGCTCGCAGAATCACTCGCTGGCGATCGGTTGATCGCTATGGCAACGCTCACCGGTGGAATTGCGGCTTTACCCCAAACTGCACCTCCGATTGCAAGCACGATTTGCCTCGGCAAAATTATCTCTCATTCCGAAGTCGAGGATGATCGACACAATCTCTTGCTGGTGGGGATGCGTCGGGGCAAAATCATACGCGAAATCGATGCGAGCCGACCTTTTCGAATGGCTGAAATTGACGTCATTGACGATGTCTACCCGCCCAGCGGCGCTGAATCCCGAACTCGGCTTAAAAAAAACCTGCTGGATGCATTTGGGGAGATCATTCCTGTCAGCGGTAACGTGCAGCAAAACCTCCACGAGTTGATGGCTGGCCAAATGGCACTCGGCCCAATCACCGACATCATTTCGTACACACTTCCGTTCGAAGTGGAGGAAAAACTGTGTCTGCTGGCCGAACCCAACGTCGACCAAAGAGCGAATGAGTTGGTTCGATTGCTGAGAACAGGCAAGATTCAACTACACAGCGTGACGGTCGAGGAGCAACTAAACGAGCCCAACTCGCCAGCGCCTCGGTTTCCACCGCCGTTCAGCGAAAACTGACCAGGATCGTCGGCCCGACCGGATCGCTTGTTGGGCGAAGCTGAAACCGTCTTCAAGAAACCGTTATTGCAGGAGTTCACGATGGAAATCATCGACATCGTTTCGCGAATTGTCCACGTCGCGACGGCGATTACATTGGTTGGCGGCAGTGTTTTTATGCTGTTGGTCTTAATGCCATCGGCCAAAATTCTGTCAGAGGAGTCGCACGATCGCTTAGCAGAAGCCGTGATCGGCCGATGGAAAAAATTCGTTCACTTGGGAGTGCTGCTTTTTTTAGTCAGCGGCCTCTACAACTACGTGCGAATCATGCCAAAGCGGCAAGGTGATGGGCTTTACCACGCACTGGTAGGGATCAAGATTTTGTTGGCGTTGGGCGTGTTTTTCCTTGCCGCAGCTTTGGTTGGCAGAAGCCCAGCCTTAGAAGGTTTCCGCCGCAAGCGAGCGAAGTGGCTGACGGTGCTGGTCGCAGTTGCTGCGGTGATCGTCATCATCTCGGGCTACGTCAAGGTGAGTCGCTGAAGTCTTTACCTTCCGACGCATCGCTGGATCGCACAACCTTTAGTCTCGCCAAGTCGCCATCACGATTTGCCGCGGCTTTCCCCGCACAATGCCACCACAGCGATCTCGGTTGGGCTGACTCGCCTCGAACGCAACCCGCTCTGTGCCCAACGGATCAACGGACAGCTAATTGGCCCACGGGCGATTAAGGGAGTATCCCGGGTGCGAACAAAGAGCTGACCTTTTCCTTCGCAATCTTACGCTTTTCTGGAGAATCGAAGCCAACATTTTGCAGATCGAACCCGATATTGGGGTGAACCGTTACATCTCGGAAGCCAATGGATTCCAGATTACCCTTCAGAATAATCGCAGTCGTGACCATGGCGACGTCGCCGACTTGACTCGTGAAACCGGGCCTCTGGGGCAGTCCTTGGCGAGGGATAGTTCGCGCATCTTCGATCAGTCGTCGAATGGTGCTAGCGTGTTCTGCTTTGCCGAACCTCGCGATCGCCTGGAGTGCGGTGGTCAGAATTGCTTCATCATTCGATTCGCCCAAAGTTCGCAAGGCTAAGTCAAGGGTCGATTCGGCGTCCATTCGCATCCCGATTTCGATAATCTCCTGCCGGTTGCCAATCGCACTCTCTGCCATCCAGATTCCTAACAAGGATTCAAATGGTCGTTTGAGTTGCGAGTTTCGACGGATCTCACGGACGGCCGATTGGTTCATCACCATCATCACTTGCGCTTCTAAAGCGGGGTTTGGTGGGAGGTTCGGATCGACACCCGCGAGCAGCAATGCGAACACATCTGCTCGATTGGGAAAGCGGCGTTCGATTGTGGTTGCATTTCGAACCCCCGATATCACCGCTTCCAACGCAACGGCCCGGTCACGTGTTTCGCCGTCCAATGATTTTGTCAGCAGGGGATGTTGCTTCATCAACTCGATAAACAAGTCTCGCAATGCAGGCGTATCGCCAAAGGATCGCCGGAATCTTTGCCAACCTTCAAATTCAATCTCCTTGCCAGCAAGAAAGCCGTCGATCTGTGCCTGTAAATCTCCATCCGTCAATTGCCGCACGATCTCAGAAGCTCGCAATCGGACCTCTGGATCGTCAGTCGATTCGATCACGCTGCGTAGCTGTGGGATAACGGTGGTACCCATCTGAGTCAGCTGATCCGCAGATCTTTCGCGAGCGGCAAACTCTCGTGAGCCTAATTCGGCAACCAATTCAACGATCCGCTGTTGTGATTCCTCCAAAGCTGCTTCGACGAGGGCGGGATCATCCGACTGCTGGGCGTTAACCGCAGGCAACGCGGCCAGCGCCGAGACCAGAAACACTATGCCAGTGCCGGTGCCGGGGCTCCACAAGAAAGCGAATCTGGGCATGTTGACCGTGCTCCTCTACATGGGATGTTCCCCATAGTCTACACCTTTGGCGAGCATTCAATGCAGGCGGGCGGTTCGCCGCAGATCGGAGTTAGCCGAATTTGGAGGCAAATCTTCGTGTTGCGTCGGTTTCGGGGACCGAAATGGTTTTACCGTTTTGCCGAGATGGATCAGCGACCGAAAGCATGGGAACGTAAATTCGTACCCCGACAGGGAACGGATTTGCCCGTAGATGGGAGATCGGCCTTACGATTTGGTGCGAACAACGCTCGTCAGCATGCCGGCTAAACTCCTCTCAATACGGGCCAATGCGCGATTTGGAAACCTTTCCGGGATAGCGACTCTCTGCTGGTGCGGGCGATTGCATTGCGTCAAATTGAAAGACCTTGCAAAGGGCGAATTTAAAACGGTTGTCGCCCGAGCACTTGGTAGGTAACCTTGATGTAGACGCTGGCGAGCCGTTTCGCCACCACGCGTCCCTTTTAGGGATTTGCGGCCGATTGCAGCCTTTACCTGCTAAAGAGCCATGCCTACGCATATGTCAATTGATTCTCAGGCGACCGACAACGGCCGCACGTCCA
Source organism: Rubripirellula sp. (assembly GCA_029213145.1). GTDB lineage: Bacteria > Planctomycetota > Planctomycetia > Pirellulales > Pirellulaceae > Rubripirellula. Next base: position 16,071 of record JARGNK010000059.1, read on the forward strand.
GTGAAGAGTCTCACCGAGGTGATTCAATGCCTTCGGATCCGTCAGAGCCTTCGCCCTCCTGTCCGGACACCACGTTTGCGACCCAGGGGCTGTCCACCAAGAGTGTGCATGCGGGAGAGCGACGCCAGAAATCTGAAGGGGCGATCGCGACGCCGATCTTCACGGCAAGCACCTTTACCTTCGATTCCACTGATTCGCTGCTGCGTTTCGTCGATGGTCACGAAGAGCGAGAAGAATATGGTCGTTATGGAACACCCAACGAACGGAGTGTCGAAGCCAAGCTAGCCGCCTTGGAGGGCTACGAAGAGGCTATCGTTTATAGCTCCGGGATGGCCGCGATGGTTGGTGTCCTGATGAGTCGCTTGAACGCTGGCGATGAAATCGTCTTTTTTGATCAATGCTACCACCGCAGTCGCGAGTTCTGTGCAAAGCACCTCGCGAGATTTGGAGTCGTTACCCGCCAGGTTCCCACGGGTGATTTCGAGGCGATGGAGGCGGCGATCACTCCCAAAACCAAGATGTTGGTGAGTGAGTCACCAACCAACCCGCATCTGAGTGTGATCGACTTGGAAAAGTTTGTCGCGATCGGGAAAGCATGCGAGGTTGAAACGTTGATCGATGCGACACTTGCGACGCCGCTCAATCTGCGACCAATCGAGTACGGCGTCGACCTTGTTCTACACTCGGCAACGAAGTATCTGGGCGGGCATAACGATTTGCTGGCCGGTGTGATCTGCGGCAGTCGTGAAGCACTCGAACCAATTCGCGCGTTGCGTGGAATTCTCGGCAGCATTAACTCGTCGCACAACATGTATTTGCTTGAGCGTGGTTTGAAGACATTCGAACTACGGATGCAAAGGCACAACGAAAATGGGATGCGGATCGCCGAATTCTTGGAAGCTCATCCGCGTGTCGAACGCGTTTACTATCCCGGTCTGCCTTCTCATCCGACACATGAGATCGCTAGAACGCAAATGAATGGTTACGGTGGGTTGATCACCTTCACGATCAAGGGCGCTGATTGGAAAGAAACGTCGCAGGTGGTTGATGCGGCCAAAATTTTTCGGATCGCACCGAGCCTGGGTGGAGTTGAATCGTTAATCGAGCAACCGCTAGTCATGAGCTATTACCATTGCACGCCCCAGGAAAGAGAGCAGTTTGGGATCGGTGACAACATGATTCGAATGTCGTGCGGGATCGAAAATAGCGACGATCTGATTGCCGACCTTGCACAGGCCTTAGAAGCGTAATCCCGGTCTCGAACACCTCGTGGGACGCTCGGTGCGTTCGCGACTTCCGATGGTGGAAATCGATCCATGATTTCCCGACCAAACAGTGACGCTTGGACTTTCTGTTCAGCGTCTCGGCCGATAAGAATGGCGGCCGCGGCCCACGTCAATCCGAGTACGAATGAATTCGCGTCCCCCCAGTGGAAGAGAGGAAATAATGGACGAATCAAGCGACAGTTTTCGGACACGTGCTATTCACGTGGGCAATCAGGTCGATCCGTCCACCGGCGCCGTTGTGCCGCCAATTCACTTAGCGAGTACTTTCCGCCAACCGGGCGCAGGCGTTTGGGGCGAATTTGACTACTCGCGTAGCGGAAATCCGACACGCGGTAATCTGCAAACGACACTCGCCTCGTTGGAAGGCGAGCAATGCGCCGGTGCCCTCGCTTTTTCTTCTGGAATGGCCGCCATTCATTGCGTCACGATGTTGTTAAAAGCTGGTGATCATGTGATCGCTGGTTGTGATCTGTACGGTGGCGCCTATCGATTGTTGCACAAAATTTGCAACCGTTCGGGCGTTGAGGTGACCCTGGTGGACATGACCGATCCTGCTGCGGTGCAAGCTGCGATGACCCCGAAGACAAAATTGATTTGGGGGGAAACGATTGGGAATCCGCGGTTGAGTATTCCCGATCTGGCTGATCTCGCCAAGATTGCGCATCAACAGGGGGCCATCATCGGGGTCGACAACACGTTCGGGACACCGGCTCTCTTGCGACCGCTAGAACACGGTATCGACATCGTGATGCATTCCGCCACTAAATACCTGGGCGGTCATAGCGATTGCCTGGGAGGGACATTGGCAGTGGCCGGGCAATCGCTGTTGGACGAGCTTTATTTCATTCAAAATGCGACTGGTGCGGTGCTTGATCCGCTCAGCTGTTTTTTAGTGGCAAGAGGATTGAAAACGCTTGATTTGCGTGTTCGAGAGCAATCCTGTACGGCATTGAAGTTAGCCCGCTGGCTGGAATCCCATTCCCACGTCAAATCAGTGCTTTACCCCGGCCTTGAGGACCATCCGCAGCATGCGACTGCTGCCCGCCAGTTCGACGGTGGTTTTGGGGCGATGGTCACCTTTGAATTGGCGGGGACCATGGACCAGACCGCTAAGGCTTGTGAATCGACCAGGCTTTTTCATTTGGCAGTCAGTCTGGGCGCCGTTGAATCGCTAATCGAGCAACCTGCGACCATGTCGCACGCCAGTTACGACCCTACGGATCGGGCAAAATTTGGCATCAGTGATGGGCTGATTCGCTTGTCTGTTGGGCTGGAGTCGTTCGATGATCTGAAACGTGACTTGGATCAAGCCATTTGCACGGCATTGGAAGGTTAGCCCGAGTTGATGTAGCGAAATTCGAAATGAGAATCATTTTAAACGCACCAACACATTCGACACTCGCGCAGATAGACTGGGGGTATGAAAGCCGGAAACGAAGGGGATGCCGAAATTGCCGAACCACGAAGAAGCTAATTCGACTGCACTTCGGGGGGATCCCGCAGAGCAATTAGCTGAAACACGCCGAGAGACGGCGTGGGTTGGATCGTTCCCGTCTGCCACGGCGCCGCCCAGCCAGCGAATGAAGGTCCTGATGGCGGATGACAATGAGGTCACTCGCCTACTACTCAATGCCCAATTGACCGGTTGGGGATTGGATGTCATCGCAGCGAAGGACGGTAAGCAAGCTTGGGATTTATTCCTAGAACATACTCCTCCACTGGTGTTAACCGACTGGGTGATGCCCGGGATCGATGGTTTAGAGTTGGTTCGCCGCATCCGCGCGCATGCGTCTGAACATTACGTCTACGTCGTGCTACTGACGTCAAAGAGCGAGAAACAAGATCTTGTCGCCGCGATGGACGCTGGAGCAGACGATTTTTTGGTCAAATCATGTGATAACCAAGAACTGCGGGTCCGGCTTCGAGAAGGTGCTCGAATCCTACGACTTGAGCAAAAGTTGGCGGAGAAAAATCGTGAGATCCGCGATGCTCAAGCCGCCTTGATTCAGAGTGAAAAGCTCGTGAGCCTTGGGCAACTTGCCGCAGGCATGGCTCACGAAATCAACAATCCCGTCGCCTACGTGGCAAATAACTTGGCGGTGCTTAACCGGGATGTCTCGTCGGTGATGGAGATCTTGGATGCGTATCGAGGGCAGATTGATCAGTTGCGTTTGGTCGATCCAGAGGCGGCCGACAAGTTGATCGAATTAGAACAAAGTCATGATCTTTCGTGGATACAGGAAAACGTGACGCCGACGTTTGTGTCGTCACTAAATGGTTTGAAACGTGTCCGTGATATCGTTCACGACTTGCGTGAATTTGCACGTCTAGACGAGGCCGACTCTGATACAGTTGCAATCGGAGATATGGTTCGCTCAACGGTTGCAGTGCTGCAGCATTTGATTTCCGAAAAAGAGATTGCAGTTACGGTAGTGGATGAAAAGAACCCGTCGATTGAATGTCGCCCTGCCGCATTGAACCAGGTTCTCCATAACATTTTGATAAATGCGATCCAGGCGTGTGGGATGCGGGATCGAGTTGAGATTCGCGTCGACGAAAATGATGGTGCGGTTTCGGTTGATATTCGTGATAGCGGCAGTGGTATCTGTGACAAAGATTTGCCCCGCATCTTCGAGCCCTTCTTTACCACTCGCGAAGTTGGGCGAGGAAAAGGGTTAGGGCTTTCACATTGTTACGGTGTCATCCAGGACCACGGAGGAACCATCGTTGTGAAAAGTAAACTTGGAATCGGCACGACCGTGCGGATTGAATTACCAAAGCAGCGTCGCTCCCAAGCTACCGAGGATTGCAAATGAATGCATCCACAAGCGAGCCACCTTCCATTTTACTGGTCGATGATGAACCTGAGATTCTGCACTCTCTGAAAGGGTTGCTTCGCCGTGAATTCACTCTTCATACGGCGGAGACAGGCCAGCAGGCACTGCAGATTTTGCGGCAAGTTTCGATTCAGGTCATCATGACCGATCAGCGTATGCCCCAGATGACGGGGGCGCAATTGCTCGGCCAAGCAAGAGCTATTTCACCCGATACCATTCGGATACTTTTCACTGGGTACGCCGATATCAAAGCAGTAGTTGACGCGGTAAATGAGGGCCAAGTTTACCGTTATCTCACCAAGCCCTGGGACCCTGACGAACTTGTTGAAATCCTTACGTCGGCGACCCTGGAACATCAACGAAGAAAGCAACTCCAAGCGATTCTTCAGACCGCGCGCGGTCTTTGTGAACGCATGTTGCAAAGCGACCTTGTCGGTGGGGTGCAGGACGAAGTCACAAAGCTCAACGATCAGATACAACAGATCAACGAGGTTTGATTGTCGCGGGGACGATGCGCTTCGCGAATCGATTTTGTTAGAAAGCTAGGTGCGGGGCATCCGATTCGTTGAAGGTTTTACTGAACGCAGAACATCCAATTGATGCGGTTAATCAGCTATGCCATCGAATAAAACTCCCGCGCTGCTTGTGGTTGTTGTGCTGTCGGAACAACAACAGTGGTTTGTGGCGGGTATTTCCCTGGTCGATGGCATTCTCGACTGTTTGGTCCGATCTGAACCAGCGAACCTGGACGCCTATGTCGGAGCAGACCCAGATGAACAACTTTCGTTTCTTCGACATCGGCTCTCTGGCGCAATGCAGCGAGGGGTCGATCGGTTGTGGGGAAAATCTGCTAAGGCGACTCGAATCATTTTGATTGCCGATCAAGAGTTACCGGATTCGGCACCAGATCTGCTTCCCAAGTTGGCCCAGCATCTTGAGGTATGGATGACCCGCCCCCCCATTTCGTTCTTCTGTGGAAGGGGGAAGGAGCAAATCGAATGCTTCAGTGAGTTGCGATGCCTCGTGGGACAGCTCACTCCCACGGAGCAGGTGTGTCTAGAAAAACAGCTTCCAGCATTGAAGCAAAAACTGGCGGTTCCAACGGGTTGGGAAGTGATCGCGAAACCAAGCGATTCTACCTGAGCGGTCCAGTCTGCGTTTGCCATATCATCCAAGGCTTAACGCTCATTTGACTGCCTCAAAGATACCGAACAATGCGTTTGCCGCACGGCATGCATTTGCTTCCGATTGTTGATTAGAATTTGCATATTCGAATTCTCTTCTTAGGTACCCTTATGATTCGGCCCTCGATCCTTTTTGTCTTGCTTTCAATCATTTCCGTCTCAAGCTTCGCTCAGGTGCCGGTCAGGCGGGATCCGATCCGGTTGACACACGGTCCGATGCTGGGGATGTCGACAGATCAGAGTGTTCGTGTCTGGGCGCGAACGTCGGAACCGGGAGAGTTTCGCGTTCGTTACGGTTTATCACCTGATGCAATGAATGAAACCAGTGAGCCGGCGGCCACTACGATTGATCGCGACAACACCGGGGTCATGACCCTGACTGGTTTAGCACCAGATACCCGCTACCACTATCAAGTCGTCGTCAATAAGCGTCCGCATGGTTTGCCGGGTAGCTTTCGAACGTTGCCCAGTGTCCAGCAATCACGCAATCCCGAGCACAATCCGGAAGGCTTGTTTAATTTTCGCTTTCAGATTGGCTCCTGCGCCAACCAAAACCCGTTGCATGGTGGCGGCCATCGGGCGACGACTTACGAAAACCTCAATCGTGATTGGGCAGAGAAAGTTCATTTTCACATCATGAATGGGGATTGGCTGTATGAAGAATTGCGGACGTACTCACCGGAGGCTTGGCGATTGGTTCAAGGGCTACAGCATTTTCCCATGGTGGTCGAGGTCATGCCAACGATTGTCGGTGTGTGGGAGAATTACAAGTTGTATCTCAGTCGCGGGGGTGAGCTTGCGAAGTGGCATCGGAACGTCCCAAGTTTTTTTACATTCGACGACCATGAACTAGTCAATGACATTTGGGGGTCAGCGGAGACTGGAAAACGCCATCGACGGACTGTGTTTCGGGATATTGGGACCTATGCCTGGCACAATTATCTCGGATGGGCCAATCCAATGGAGTTTGATCATCCGATCCATTTCGGAAAAGCATCGATGAAAGCGGGCAGCGATTTACTGATTGACCCGAATGCGGATTTCACCAAACTTCCCTTGAAGGAAATGCTAAACCTGCATGTCCACTGGGGAACCCCGGAGGCGGGTGTCAATGATATGGCATTCGATAACGATGCCGGAAACAAGAACTCCTATGTTTACGATATCGTCGAGGTGGTTGATGCTCACACCTTGCGAGTACACATGTCCGCCAAGGTGGACGACGATCAATTGAGCTATTCGATTGGACGTCGTAGTTATGGGAGCTTCCGTGTCTCCAATTGTGAATTCTTTTTGGTCGATACTCGCGGTGATCGAGACATGCATGATGTTCGTCAACGTGATAAGCCGGGGGTATCGATGATTGGGAAGCCACAGCGTGAGTGGTTACTTCGATCAATGAAGCGAAGCGATGCGGACTTCTTTTTTGTCATCTCAACGGTACCGTTTATGATCCCACACAGTGGTGCCGGTGGTTTTGAAGCTGATGCGGCAAACAAGGAAGAAGCATGGACGGGGTTCTTTGATGAACGGGAAACCTTAATCGAGGAGTGGGATAAGCTGGGTAAAAAAGTGTTTGTGATGACGGGCGACCTTCACAACAGCTTTGCGATTAAAGTGACAGACAATGTGTGGGAGTTTTGCTGTGGCCCGCATAACAGTGTCAATCACGTTCCCAAAAATGACGAAAGCGATCGGCCTGCCACTGGCAAGTGGACCTTCGGCCCGCGGGAATGTGACATTCGCTGGAGCAGTTACATTCTTCCAGACCTTCCACGCCTGGAGCGGATTTATCCACATTTCTGTGTGGTCCAGGTCAACAATGTCTTTAACATGCCCCAGAAGTTGGGAGATAAACGTTTGGTGGCGTACCCCCATCCACAGGTCATTTTTCAGTACTACGATGGCCGTACTGGTGAATTGGCATATGCTGAGTCGATCACCGTCGATCATTAACAGCTGAGCAATTTCGGTTTGAGACCGCTGCTGCGAATCTGAATCGATTTGCAGAGCGGTGTCGCAATGCGGGGGTGATTGGCCGAAACGTGGTCGACGGGTTTGCTTTAATTGGGGGGCTGGTGCATGCTTTTGCCGACCAGTCTCGCTGATGCATAGATAGCGATCGCCGACCACAACCCAATTGAATCGGCGACAAAGTCGCTGAAATCTGGATAGCGGCCCGGGATAAAGCTCTGTGTCAGTTCGTCAATCGCAGCATAGGTCATCCCGGCGATGCCAATGATCAAAAATCGGGGTAAGTACCGTGGGGAGGTTGTGACATAGCAGAGCATCGTGCCCAGTAAAAAGTATGCTGTAAAATGTTGAGTTTTGTCGTTCCCTGGCGGACCAAGTTGCGATCCTCCTGGCAAGTGGGTTCCGGTGAAAATGATCAACCAATAAGCGGCCAGAGCGACGACTCCCAGGCGAACGCCGAAGATGGTAATTTTCGTAACAGGTCGCATCGAGTCGCCTCTGATCGAGTACGCTGGAGGAAGAGATAGGCACGGTTGTCTGTTGACACACATCTCTTGACGCTCGTCTGTCATAGTGGGGTGGACTCGGATGTCTGTGCTTCACACGAATTAAGGATTCATTCGAATCCACATCGTCTGTTTTAATCACTATCCCGCCAGTATCCTTTCCATCCGTAGGTATCCATCGTGAATCGTATCCCGCTGGGCCAGTATTTCTCGGTCGTTGTCTGCTCGCTTTCCTTCAGCCTATTGTTGCTGATGCCAGCCAACGGAACGGCACAAACGCCCCAATCTGATAAGCCAGCCTCCGATCTGCCCACCTCTGAGACCCAAGAGATCAAGACCTCGGAGGCAAATGAAGCGGGTCCCACCGCAGATGCTTCTGAAAAAGACGACAAGGCCAAGGGTAAAGAGCGGGATAAAAAAGGGGGCTGGCAGCCGTTGGCCGGGAATTGGAAAGCCTGCCAGTTCGGTGGTGACGGTCCGGTTGAGATCAAGGATGGTCTGATCAAAATGGGTTTTGGCGACCCGTTGACGGGGATTCAATGGAAAGGCGATGTCCTTCGCGAAAACTACGAGGTCGAATTAGAAGCCCGACGCACCGATGGCTTTGATTTTTTCTGCGGGTTAACGTTTCCAGTTGGGAAGGATCACGTTAGTTTCATTCTCGGTGGCTGGGGCGGAGGCGTCGTGGGTATCAGTAGTATTGATGGCCGTGATGCAAGTGAAAACGACACCACGTCTTTCCAAAATTTTGATAACGATAAATGGTACAAGGTTCGGGTTCGGGTAGAGCCAAATCTGATCACCTGTTGGATCGATGACAAAGTCGCCTGCGATCACGAGCGTAAAGATTTCGAGTTTGACATTCGTTATGAAATGGATGTTTGTACTCCGCTGGGGATCGCTGCCTTTCAATGCAAGAGCGAGATCCGCAATATCCGCGTGAGAAAACTCAGTAAAACTGATAGCGATAAAAAATGAGTGACGACCTGGAGATTGAACTTCGCGGTGACGAGCACTGGATGGGATATGCTTTGCAACAAGCGATTGAAGCGGTTTCTGCCGATGAGGTGCCGGTGGGCGCGGTCATCGTGCGAGATCGGGAGTTGATCGCGGCCGCCGCGAACGGTCGTGAATCCTTATGCGATCCCACCGCACATGCTGAGATGATCGCGATCACCCAGGCGGCAGCCGCAATCGGTGATTGGCGATTGGAACGGTGTGCCCTCTATGTCACGCTCGAACCCTGCGTCATGTGTTCGGGAGCCATTCTGCAATCGCGAATCCCCCGGGTTGTTTATGGGGCAACGGATCCAAAAGGTGGTGCTGTGAGTAGCCTTTTTAGGCTGCTGGAAGACAAACGATTGAATCACCAGTGCTTAGTGCAGGGGGGCGTGATGGCTGAGCCATGCGGAAGAATCCTGACCGAATTTTTCGCGTCGAAACGAGCACTCGGTAAAAAGTGAGTGGCGAATCTTGCCAAAATTTCGGTCGCATGAGCCGGATCCAAGCCGGTTTGGTGGCAATGGCGTGGGCCCGGATGCCTCTGAATCCGTGTGAATCGACCGAATAAAGTGGCAATTTGTGCCGGTTTTACAGATTCTCCCTTTTTTGATGTGCAACCAAGCAAACAAACTAAGCCTGATTGCATCTTGCGGCCGATACTATCCGCACAACCCAATTTTGTCGGCGTAACAGGCCTTTAAGGCACACACGCATCGAAAGGGCTGGGGTGTAAGCGTCACTAAATCAAATCTTTGATTCAGTGATTCTGAAATTGCGGAATTCGGCTGGGGGCCGGATTCAAAAGCCAACTAACTGCAAGACGGTGGAACAAGCGATGTCGGTACGGAAGCTGACTGCAAGTCTGCTCACAGCCTTAGCCATGCTAAGCGGAGCTACGATGGCACATTCTCAGGAGTATGTGCCAGTCGCCGATCCCTTCGCGTTCGATCCCGATTTTCGCTGGTTCGAGCCCGTATATAACATGGATCTGGCGGAGATGAAGCCCAAGAAGCGAGCGGCAACCGGCTGGTTTGCCACCTATGATCGCTTGTCCCTCTACGGATCCAGGCCCGAGGTTGATGAACCCGGTTCCTCGGAATATCTGTTAGATGAGGGGTGGGGACATCGCTACGAAATCGGATTCATGTTGCCAGGCGAAGACAACGGATGGATGTTCAACTGGACCGAGAATGGCGTCAGCGACGTTTTTGCACTTCGCCAGGAACGCTTGAATCGTTTCATTGACCCGGAAGAAGGGTTTGATCCAGTGGCTCCACCCTTCGGTGTCGCTGTCCGGCAGATTGAGGACAATAACCCGGGCTACAACTTTCGGTTCTACGATGTTGGTGATTCGAATAATGTCGTCAACTACGATAGCTATGAGCTGAACAAGACATGGCGTCTAGAGCCTTACCACTACGGTGGGATCTTAGAGCCAATGATTGGTCTCCGTTGGATGCGAATCAACGACTATAACTTCTTCGATACATACCTGAACACAGAGATGAACCCGCCGTTAGCTGGGCCGAACTTTGACGATGCGGAACAGTTCGACCGGGCTTATGCGAAGACGGATAACGAAATGTTCGGCGGCCAGTTGGGATTCCGATACTTTAAATTCCGCGATCGGTTCATCTTCAGCAGTGACTTCCGAGCATTCTTCGGGGGTTCCTGGCAAAACTCTGTCTCGGCAGTTACAAGTGAACTGACGATTTACGACGGGAGTGAGGTTGGAGCGACAGTGGAGCGGATTTTGGTGTCATCGACTGAGCCAATCAACACGCGGAACGAAGAGTTCTTTGTCGGGTTTGACGTCCGCGGCGAGATCGGTTACCAGCTCACAAAGATGGTCTCCATTCGCGGCGGTTTCCAAGTCATCGATGTCGCTCGCGGAGTTTGGCGTGGCGGCGAAGGGATTGTTCTCGACGGCGGGGACAACGACCAGGACCTGTTGCTCGTTGGAGCAACCTTCGGGATCAACCTAAACCACTAATCGGCATTCCCAGCAGAACGCTGGATCGCAAGCCGATAACGGATGGTCGGTGATTAGATGGGTTAAATGAAGACGGCCCCGTGGAGAAGGATCTCCACGGGGCCGTTTTATGTTTCGATCGGTGATTCGTTTGCTAGTCTTTCGCCAGCAGTGTTCGCAACTCTTCCAGCTCAACCGTCAATCGATGCCTGAGAGGACTCTCTGGCCGAAGTTCATCCTCGAGTAACTCTTCTGCCTTGTCGAAGGTTTCTTCATCCCGTTTTGGATCATTCATCAGGGCGCGAAACATCGATTCAACGGTGGACTCAGTAAGCAAAGCAATCTCCTCCATCAGGTGTCGCTTGGGGCCATGCCGGGGGTATCGCCGGAGAGGCACCGGATCCCCTTACAATAGATAAATTCAACTCCCCGATTTTAGAGCAGACGGTTTTAGGCACAAGTAGTAAAAGGCGTAACTGTTCAGGCTGAATGTTCAGGGATCCCGAATCCGCTCACGTAGGTCCGGCTTTAGGTCCTTCTGTGCTCGCCTTGAGTTGCTGAGGGGCGTAACCTAAATCAAGCATGTGAGCGGCTACCCGACCCGCTGTAAAGCGAATTTGCGATTCGCTGTGCTCGCTGGTGATGAAAAAACGCAGTCTTGCAGACGATTCATCGACCGCCGGGTAGAGAATTGGTTGAACGTTAATCCCGTCTGCTTTCAGACGATTAGACAAACGTAGCGCCACCATCGAGTTTCCTGTGATGACGGGAACGACTGGTGTTTGATGGCTGTCACCGGTGTCTAAGCCTGAGTCACGGCAGAGAGTTAAGAATAGCTCGCTCCGTTCACGAAGTCGCTGGACCCGCTCGGGTTCATGATCGAGGGTTTTCAGGGCCGCCAACGCGGCGGCGACTTGAGCAGGAGGCATTCCAACGGAGAAGACGAATCCTGGTGCGGTATACCGCAGCAGTTCAATCAAAGCATCACTCCCGGCGATATAACCGCCGCAGGACGCAGCCGACTTGCTGAGTGTGCCCATCCAAATGTCGACACCTCGTGCGTCCATTCCAAAATGTTCCGCCATTCCGTGACCGGTAGCACCCATCGTTCCCAAACTATGGGCTTCGTCAACCATCAACAATGCCTGGTGGCGTTTTTTAACCTCGACGAATTCTGGCACATTTGAGAAGTCGCCATCCATGCTGTAGACGCCCTCAATGGCAATCAACACACGGCGGTAGTTGGACCGAACCTCAGCGAGCATCCGATCCAAAGCTTCATAATCATTGTGCGGGAATGGACGCCGTCGCGCCCCAGAAAGCAGTGCGCCTTGAACGATGCTATTGTGCGCTAACGAATCGTGGACAATTAAATCACCGGCACCCACCAGGTGGCCGATCGTAGTTTCGTTGGTTGCGTGTCCACCGACCATGAGGATTGCGTTATCGACACCGATCCAATCGGCAATTGCCCGCTCGAGTTGCCCGTGGATCGGTTTCTCACCTGAAACCAATCGACTCGCAGAGACGCTTGTTCCGTATTTGGTGACAGCCTCCGTCGCTGCCTGATTCACCGCCTGATGCCCGCTTAAGCCCAAGTAATTGTAGCTGGCAAAGCTAATCAACTCTTTTCCATTGACGAGTGTCGTATCCCGAACGGTGTTCTCATGGACGGTGAAGTATGGGTTGGGTACGCCCGTCATCATCATCTGCCGCATGGTTGCCTTGAGCCGTCTGTATTCCGCGAATTGTTCGACAGAGTCCTCGGGCTCAACGGTTTCAGTGGCGGCTTCGGTACCGGTTCGGTCAGCAGCGGTGGGTTCTCCGGTTGTCGTGATTCCAGCCTTTATAAATTCTTCGGCTCGCGCCTCCCCGCCGGGCGGGAGATAGCGTTCGATGGCTAATGCGGTTTGGCCGATCGTTTCGATTTCGTCGAGCACTTGTTCTGGGAATCGTCCGCCGAAAGTTCGCTCCAAACTGCGAGCTATCTCCAATCGCTCTAAGGAATCGAGTCCCAAATCGAGCACAATATTCGTATCGAGTGTTAAATGAGTAGCACGCTCACCCGCAATATGCTCAACGTGCAATTTAATGGCTTGGACAACGGCTGGGTTAACATCTTCTTCGGAAATCAACCCGGTTTTTCCCCCGGCTGCAGCTGCCTGCATCATCGCCTGGCCGTTCGGTTTCCAACTGCTGTTTTCCAGCTCTTCCCAGCGGACCCACTTGGCGATCGTTTTAAGATCGCCATCTCGAACCGCATGTAGGCAAGCATTTCGCTGGATTTTTCCGCTGCTGGTCTTTGGGACGCTACTATTGCGAACCAAATAAACGGCGTCGGGTGGTAGTTCATGCTCGGCGGTGACAGCGCGGCGGATCGCCTGCAGGTGGGAATCCCAATCGACGTTGCGTGTTCGGACTGTTTCGGCCACAACGACCAGCTGTTCGCGGCCGTCATCGTCCATTGCGAAGGCTCCTACGGAGCCTGCTTGTACGATATCGCTGGCGCGTTCTACCGTTTCTTCGATGTCCTGTGGATAGCGATTGACCCCACGAACGATGATCATGTCCTTCAAGCGGCCTGAAACATACAGCTGCCCCTTAAAGAGAAAGCCGAGGTCACCGGTTCGCAAAAATGGACCATCGCCACTCACTGTGAACGCTTGAAAACTCTGCTCGGTCGCCTCGGTTCGCTTGTAGTACCCCAAGCCCACCGACGGGCTTTGCACCCAGATCTCGCCGATTGAATCGTTTGGCAGTTGTTCTCGCGTTTCAGGATCAACGATGATCACGGTTTCCTCGGGCAAGATCGCGCCGGTTCCGACCAATTGGCGGCTCGATTCATGATCTGCGGGGACTGGACGAACGATTTTTTCATCCAGGCTGGTGCGATCAAAAGATGTGACGACTGGACGAGTTTCTGCAGGACCGCCGGTCACAATCAAAGTTGTTTCCGCCATACCGTAACAAGGCAGATTTGCAGCGCGTTTGAATCCATACGGGGCAAACCGCTCTTCAAAAGCATCCAAGGTACTCGCTCGAATCGGCTCGGCCCCATTGAAAGCGATTTCCCAGCCAGAGAGGTCAACCCCCTGCATCTCATGATCTGAAATCTTGTCCACGCACAACTGATAGGCGAAGTTGGGGCCCCCGGATATGGTGACGCCGTATCGCGAAATGCCCTGGAGCCAACGAGCAGGACGTTGCAGAAACGTCATTGGGCTTGTTAGCACATCTAGCCTACCGATGAACATCGGCATTAGCACACCACCCACCAAGCCCATGTCGTGGTAGGTGGGCAGCCAACTCATTCCGCAAACGTTCTGCTGCGGCTCGAAAGCGTGCAAAATTAGCTTGCTGTTCGCAATTAAGTTGGCATGACTTAGCATCACGCCTTTAGGAGAGCCGGTCGATCCCGACGTGTACTGCAGCAAAGCGAGAGAATCTGCTCGCTGTTTCGGGCGACGCCACTTCGACGCGTCACGGCAGCTTGGCGAATCGGTTCCCAGCAACTGAACGCCGATCAGGTCATCATGCCGCTGATCACCAGTCAGCTGTTCTACCACGGTCTGTGTAGACAGTGCCCAACGGGCGTCCGCATCGACCACGATTGAACGGATACGTGACGCTTTACGGTTCCTTCGCGGCGGATAAGCTGGGACAGCAATGGCCCCTGCGGCGTGACAGGCGAAAAAACCGATTACAAATTCTAGCCCAGGCGGGTAAAGCAGTAGAACGCGATCACCAGTCCGCAGCCGGCAGCGTTTCTGAAGATAACCCGCGAGAGCACGTACCTCGGACCATAATTCGGCGTAGGTAATTCGATCTTCCACCGTTTCTACATCGGTGAATATGTAGGCGGTCTCATCGCCCCGATGTTCCGCCCAATGTTCCAAGACCGAAATGAAATGGTCGTCAGGGGGTATCTGGTCGTCGAAATACTGCTGCAAGTTCACGGAGGCCGTCACTGCCCTACGAGAAAATAAAAACGCTCGGGAGCTAAATTCCCGACGCTAAATTCCAAACCCTGTCCCTCACTCACTTGAAGGACTTTCCAGATCCGTCTATTTGACCGCGACCGGACCCTTTAAGCTGTTATCGGGAGGTGACATCGCAAACCCGGTCAAATCCCGCTTCAAGTTCTAAGGATAACGAACCGTTCAACGAATCACTGTGAGAGGCTAAAAAATCTTACTTCTCAAAGGATTCGTCATATTCCCTTCTTACCTCATTGTTCCCATAACCGATCATGACAAACGCCCCCTCCGATGGAGTGATGCCGACTCGACAGCCCCAAGCGTTTGAGGGACGGGCCGAAGCCCTCGTCGATCGCGTCGTCAATCGACTCGACCCCCATGGCAACATTCTACTCGGCACGACCTGGGATGAGGCTTCAAGTGCTGTCCAAAGGGGCGATATAGAAGCCGTCCGCAAAATTTGTGGGCAGTTTGCGATCTGTGAGCAGGCCGGCCGCACTATTCGGATGGCCCGTTCGATCGGTCGGCCGATGCGATATTTTCTTGCGAAGAGAGCGGCCGGTCCCGCTCTAATCGTGGCCGAGCGGATGGACGAAATCGTGGCTGCGCTTGAGGAAGAAGGTTTAGCGGATCAATTCCATCCGTCTTACACGCGGATGGTCCCTGCTCATCATTTGCTGGAACTGCAACTGGTTGGTTGTCCCGATCCAAATCCAACGTTAACCCGCTATTTTGCCCCACCTCGGAACCGACTTCCCGCCGATATCGAAACTATCGGGACCCAATACATCGGTCGCCTCGCGGAGGCCTGCGACAGCTGGCTAGAAACGATTCCTGCCGAAGAACCGATTGGTGTTCTCTTCAGCGGCGGGATCGATAGTGGCAGCGTCCTGATCGTGCTCGATTTTTTGATTCGGCGACGCGGGCTCTCTCCGTCGCGTCTGAAAGCTTTCACCCTGGCCGCTGGTGATCAATCGACCGACAGCTTGCAAGCGACCCAATTCCTGCGACAAATTGACCGAGAAATTTATCTGGAAATGATCCAGGTTGCACCGCAATCCATCTCCTGGCGCGACGCAATTCGGGTCATTGAAGATTACAAACCGCTGGATGTTCAATCCGCCACCATGGGACTTGCACTGCTGAGCGAGGTTCGAAAGAGGTATCCCGAATGGAAATTCCTAATCGACGGAGATGGCGGAGATGAGAACTTGAAAGACTACCCAATCGAGGAGAATCCTGAGCTGACCATCCGAAGTGTGCTCGGAAACCGGATGTTGTACCAAGAAGGTTGGGGCGTAGACGCTGTCAAGCATTCACTTGTTTATAGCGGTGGGCAAAGTCGAGGTCATGTTCGAACCAGTGCACCGGCGACGAACCTGGGATTTCTTGGGTTCAGTCCTTATGCACTTCCAGATGTGATCGAGATTGCTGAAGCGATTCCGTTTGTTGATTTGACTGATTGGGATCACCAACGACTTTACCAATTAAAAGGTGATATCGTAGCGGCGGGAGTCAAAGCGATTACGGGCGTTGAGATGCCAGTATTTCCTAAGCAGCGTTTTCAACGAGGGGCGGCCAACGAATCAACTTTTGAGCAACTCTTCCCTCAGAACGATCAAGAATATCGTCATGCGTTTGACGCGATTTTCGAGCGTAAGTCTTGAAAGAGTGGTTCCCAACGGTTGCAGGTCTTGATGAAAGTATTTTCAGCTCAGCCCGTCAGGATGCTGGCACATCATGGTTGTATAACGAAACTTTTGGCCCTTGCTTACGGAAAAGCGAGGCAGTTGCAAAAAGGAGAATGAAGTTCTACTTTAGGCCACGGGTGTTCTGGATTTGATCTGTAAGCGGCGAAGAACCACGCTATGCATTCATAATCAATCCTTCGCTTATTGCCTCGATGGCTGATGCAATCATGCACGAAGACGGAAACGAAAACATAGACGAAGAAGGCGACGAGAACGATACTGTCGATGAGTTGCCACAGTACGTTGCGCCTACTTGTGATGCGCCTGAAGTAGTGGAGGACTCCGAAGTTGAAATCGCAGCCCTCACCCACCCAGGATTGGTTCGGGAAAAAAACGAAGATCATTACGCTGTGCTGCGACGCTATCGATCTTCTGCGGTCGTCGCGAGTAGCCTGCAGGGTGAGCAGTTGCCAGGGAATGAGGAAGTTGCCACTTGGCTGCTAATTGTCGCTGATGGATTGGGCGGACACACGTCGGGTGAAGTCGCAAGCGCGACAGCCATTAACGCCATTATCTCGCTGTCAAACAAGGTCAGCAGCTGGATTATGCGTCCGTCTGAGGATGAATTTTCTGAACGCGTCAAGTTGTATGCGGATGCGATTCAAGCGGCCCTTCGTGATATGTCTGAGCAAAATCCGGCGTTGGCCGGCATGGCAACGACAATCACTTCTGTTTATTTGTGCGGTGATCAAGCATTGGTTGTAAACGTTGGTGATTCACGTGCCTATCTTTTGCGTGATCAAACGATCCAGCAAATCACGGATGACCATACGATCGCAAGACAACTGCAACGCAAGGGCGTAAGTAAATCCGCGACGAAGCGTTTCCGAAACTTGGTGACGCGATCTTTCAACACGGATGCATCAAAAGTTGAATTTGACATTTTTCATTTACACTTGCAACCGGAAGACCAGTTGCTGCTTTGCAGTGATGGGTTGAATGACATGGTCGAAGACGATTTGATTTTGCAGGAAATGTCTCGCGCAGGATCCCCGCAAGAAGCTTGCAAATCCCTCGTGCTTGCTGCGTTGGAAGCTGGTGGTCGTGACAACGTCACCACCGTGCTCGCTCGAATCAATTGATGGAATACTCAGGACGATTTAACTGGAAACGTCGATTTTGCTGGCTGCTTTGAACACGCGGCTTATTGATCGTTTGGCTGCAACTCTCATAGACGATTTACGCCCACCGTTGGGGGCTGTTTGAAAACGTCTCGCCCTCTTGTTCTCCACTACGATTGGCGGGCCTGCATTGATGCGAAACGTAGCGTTGGCTTTCGTTGTGATTGAGCACCAGATTCCTTGGCATTCATTATGGGTCGCTCAAGCAATGTGATTTTCGTCAGGAGCATGAATTCAGCGTCGATCCGATGGATTCGAAACCCGTTGATTGACGGAAATGGCTGGATTGCCCGGTGCGAAAGACCATGCGATCGTTTTAAGGTGACCGTTTGCGAAAAAATGATATTTTTTTGCTCGATGGGCTGAGCCGTTTCACGCGGCTAGGTGATTCAGAAAGTAGGTAGATGTAAATATTTGACCGTTGCGTCTGAAATCCCTTCGGTGCAAAACCAACTTTTCTTGGCGGATTTGAGAACTGGCCTACGCCTTGATTTGAGTACGCCCGGTTATCGATCTGGTATGGAGACGAATCATGACAACCCAACCGTGTGAATGCCGCGACCAAAGACTCATCCAACGTATCCGTTCAGCATTGGACCGACACAGGGACTTGGGGCCCTATGCCGCTACGCTACTTGTCACGATCGAGAACGCCGCGATCATTCTGCAGGGCCATTTACCATCCGACCAATTGAGGTCCGCGTTGGAACCGGCCGTGCGTCAAGCCGGAGTGCTCGACAAAATTAATAACGAAGTTCGAGTCATCGGGTGAGATCCCACCGCAACGACGTAAATCAGATTGTCAGACAACGACGATTTGAACTCGACCTAGACAGTTGGCGCGACTGCCTGCATGAGTAACGCACACAGGTATGCCGCGTAGGTTCCCAACGCATAGCCCACCACTGCCAACAAGACACCAACGGGTGCTAACGCGGGATGAAATGCCGCGGCGACCGCCGGTGCGCTAGCTGCCCCACCGATGTTGGCCTTACTTCCAACGGCCAAAAAGAAGTACGGCGCTCGGATCAGCCGACCCACGATCAGGAGCAGCGAGATATGAAAGACCATCCAGATTCCGCCGACTAGAAAAAGCCCCGGATGGTCCCTTACGGCGAGGATATTCATCTTCAGCCCGATCGTTGCAACCAGAATGAAGATGCAGACTGTTCCGATTTTTGAAGCACCAACCCCTTCAAGATTTCGGATTCGCGTAAAGGAGAGAAGCAGGCCGCCAGTGGTCGCCAGAACGATGAGCCAGAAAAACTGCGAGTTCAAACTGAACTTGTTCAATTGGGGCGCGTTGGTTCCCATCCAGGGGGCCAACCAGTCGGCGATGCCATGGCAAATTCCTGTGATCCCAAACCCAACTCCTAACAGAACAAACAAGTCTGCAGACGTCGGCATCTTTGCCACGCGACGCGAGAATCGCTCCATATTTTCTTGGAGTTCCTGAACGCTACTAGAATCGGCCTTGAAGATTCGGTCGATTGCGGCGGCCTTACCGATTCCCAGCAGCAGGAATACCATCCAAATTTCACCGACGACGATGTCAACCGCGATCATGACAGTGAAAAGTTCGTCGCTCGGCATAAATACCTCTTTCATCGCAATTTGGTTGGCCCCACCGCCAATCCAACTCCCTGCAACGGTTGAGAGACCTCGCCACACGGCATCTGGACCAACGCCACCAACCAGATCTGGCTGGAAAACTGAAACCACTAAGATCGCGATCGGACCACCCAGGATGACGCCGATCGTGCCTGTCAAAAACATGATCAGTGCTTTAGGGCCCAGTTTGAATACCTCCCGTAGATCAATGCTAAGCGTCAAGAACACCAAACTGGCCGGCAATAGGTAGCGTGTCGCCACGAAGTAGAGGCTTGAAACGTCTGGATTGACGACCCGAAACAACGTTAGCAAGGAGGGCAGGAAATAGCAGAGCAGCAGAACCGGGACGATTTTATAGAATCGTTGCCAGAATCGATTCTCCAAGCTGTTTGTCCAAAAGATCAAGCCGAGAATACCAATCAGGATTCCGAACACCACCGCGTCATTGCTGATTAACGGGACGAACGTTTCGGCTTGGTCGCCAGCCGCTAAGATCCACGCATCACCGAGCGGATTCTGTGAAGAAGAGATCATGCTAAGGTACTCGCGCTGTGTGATTTTTCGGTGGGCGGGGAATCAAATCGAACCTCAAAACGCTCTGTTGCGAATTCTCCAGTCACCGTTTTTTTCGGCACCAGAAATGAGAGGTCGCATAGCAACCATCCGCATCTTATCTGTTCGCAGTCTGCCTACTTCGCTGTGGTCACAAGCGGTTTAAAAGGGTCAAAAGGTTGACGGACTGTCCAAGCCATCGCCCGCAACAAGATGATACGAAAATAGGGATCGTCAAAGGTAAATCGATTGTGACCCGGAATCGATCCAAACACACGTCCCTTGCCCACCTCTTTTACCCAAAAAAGAGGCCAGGCCTTTCCGTCGAGCGTTTTCTCGGCAGGCGGTCCAGTGCTTGGCCCAGCGACACCAGCGGGCGCCGTTGCCAGCACGGTGATATCATCGACTGATCCGAGCAAATTCCAGTAATGTTCATCAACCAAATTTATTTCGGAGGGGAATCCCTTCATAATACCGGTGGGAGTTGCCGGATCAATCGTGGCGGGAATTGGCAAGGCTCCCCACTGAGTTTTGCCCGGATCCCATGCCAGTCCGAATCTCGCCGCTAACTCTTGGCCTGGCTGGATCATCGCCGCATGGATAGCGACGATTCCACCGCCGCGGCGAAGATAGGAATCAATCTGATCAAAATCCTGTTCCAGCAGCGTGTTCAGTTGTAGATAGAAAACGACAAGGTCCGCCGAGTCCCACTGTTTCTCAGTGGGAAAGTTCTCAACTGCCTCAACGGTTACGCGGGGAACTTTTTGCAAGAGGCCCACAAACAGGTCTCTTACTTCAGCGTATTCATGAAAACCGGGCTCATGACTCTTATCCGTTCCCCACACCCAAACGATTTTCAAATCCCGAGTCGGTGTTGCATCCTGAATAGGCCCGATGATTTCGGCGATTTGTTTCGTATCGCGAGTGGGGGGTGTCTGCCAAGGATGTTGTCCGGAGCAGCACATCGCCATTTCGGCCAGTAGGCACACGCAAGTTAAAAGACGATTCAACACAGCTGGCCTCCCAGAGCGATCCAACATGAAGACAAGCAGAGCAGTCTAGCAACCAAGTCCCGTCTCTCGTAGTAGCAGGAGTCAAATCACCCGACAGGACGTAATTTCCGCAAGTCGATCTGCATCGGAATTAGGTCGAAAGGGAATTCATCGTCACAACACGGAAACCCAACTGATCGCCAAACCCCATCAATCACATTTTCTTGATTGGAGTTCTTGCTGCGAGGCGATCCGATGAGCGACTCTGCGTATTCACTTACTTGCAGCAAATGCTTCCCGAGCGAAAGCGGTATCACCGTAGATGTTTAGCAACTTATCAATCTTGACAACTTTGATCACGTCCGCAACTAACCCTTGCAGGGCGGCAAGCTTGACCTCCCCCTCTTTTTTTCTCAGCCGTGTTTGCAGCGTAACGAGGGAACCGATTCCCATGCTGTTGATGTAGCCAAGATGCCCGCAGTCAAGAATGAATTTTCGAGTGCCTGCTTCATAATGTTTTTGGACGGCCTCCTCAAATTTAGGGAGGCTTTTCACATCCAAATTGCCGTACAGTTTCATCACCAGGACATTGTCATCAACAACATCCGTTTTCAAGCTAATTGGTTCGTCCATCGTGTCAGTCACCTGTCAATCGCGTGTGTCACCATGTTGCCCTGTCATTGCAGCAACGTTTATCAAACAACCATTACGAATGCGTTTCTGGGATGCCAAAATCTTTTGCGAATTGTCGCAATCACTTCACCAAGTCACTAATTACCCGTTCAAGACGCTCCAGGGATTCCGCCCCAGCACCAGCATGCATTGCGGCGATCTTTCCCTCTCGATCGACGACGAACCACTGAGGCATCGATTTGACATTGAACTTCGTGGCTGCGGCTGAATCGACATCCATGACGACGGTCGACGTTAACTGCTGTCGTTCCATGACTCCTGAAATATGCTGAGCAGTTTCCTCTAAATTCACTGAAATCAATAGAACCTTTTCTGGATCTTGGTCGCCGACCAAAGCCTGGATTCTGGGCATCATCGCCATACAAGGTGCGCACCAACTTGCCCAAAAATCGAGGATTACCACACGGTCACGGTGATCGGACAGGCGAAATTCTTTTCCGTCTAACTGTTGAAGGTAGACATCAGGTGCTGTCTCTCCGACAAAGGTGCCTCCATTTACGGGTCCCATTCCCTGCATGACCAACGGCTCGATGGCCGGATTCAGCTTCCATTGGTTATAAGGCAACTCGGATGCTTCGATCGCAATTTGCTTTCCAAAAATAACCTGATCAACCTCGTTGACCGTAAACTGACAAGGTCCAAGAATCTCACTGAAACCTTCGATTGAATTTGCGGTAACTTTTGTCGCGGTAAACGTTATTCTTTTCTGGTCTCGTTTCAAGACCTGCACCTGGCCGCTGAAAGGTGCATCCTGTCCGGAGTCGAAGCGGCGTTCAACGCGATCATCGCTCACTTCATCATCGCTCACTTCATCATCGCTCACTTCATCATCGCTC
>JARGNK010000060.1:0-33564 GCA_029213145.1 Rubripirellula sp.
GTAGAGAGTTTTGCAGCTGAGAGAATCATCGGCAGCAGGTCAATGTTGGCGACAGGTTCTCGGCAAACGGTTCCCGGTTGGATCTTGTTCGGCCAGCGGACAATGCATGCGGTGCGAATACCGCCCTCGTATGTTTCCGTCCGGCCACCACGAAAGCGTGCGTTGGCTCCGGTCTCCAGCAAGAGATTCTCGCGGATCGATGCCCCATTATCCGAGGCAATTACCACGATTGTCTGGTCTTGCAAATCGAGTTCGTCAATCTGGTCGATGATACGGCCGATTCCCGCATCCAGAGCGGTCATCACTGCGTGATAGCCTTCGCGTGGATCTGATGAGTCAGCCCGATATCCGTACTGCTCAAAGTATTTCGCCGGCGCCTGCCACGTGGCCGATACGGCGGGGCTTTGTTTTTGGGATTGGGGACGTGCGCCGCATTGAAAGGAACGTATGCAAGAAACGGCTGCCGGCGATGACGTCGAATGAAATCACAGGCTGCGTCGGCAAAAAGATCAGTGCTATAACCCTCGATCTCGACAGGTGTCGTTCCGCGATAGAGATCTTTCTGCCCGTTGTAAACGTGAGTGTAATAATCGATGTTTCCCGAACGGCAGCCGAGGAATTCGTCAAACCCACGATCTGTTGGACGACTCCCTTTCGCGAAACCCAGGTTCCATTTTCCAAAACAACCAGTCGCATAGCCTGCCGGTTTGAGAAACTGCGGCAAGATCGTCTCCGTTTGAGGCAAGCCGACGCCTGTCCAATTCTCGTCACGGCTGAGTTGATGCGTCAGGCCGTTTCTTAATGGATAGCGGCCGGTCAGCAACGCGCCACGGGAGGGCGTGCAGGAGGACGTCACTACATTGAAATCTGTGCAACGGACACCGTCCCTCGCTAGACGATCAATGTTGGGTGTGCGAATGACAGGATTTCCATAGCAGCCGATGTCACCGTAGCCGACGTTATCGATGTAGAGCAGCACGACATTCGGCAGTTGGAACGCATCGGCACCGTACGTGTTGGAGCGCAACATCGCTGTAACGAAGGCCGCAAGAACGAAGAATCGCAAAAGGGCAGGCATTTTGAACTCTGGGGGGGCGGGGGGCGTTTTGTGATGTCAGTTTTTGCTGGGCTGCCGGTCAATTTTGTTGCGTCATTATCATAAGACGCTCGCAAGAACCATGCGCTGATGGCTTGTTCACCAAGTTACGTGCCTCTTGCCCCATGTCCATTCGGCGAAAGACGCGAACACCATTCTAAAGCGTAGGTTTTTCACGATTTCGGCTTCGCTGGATGGGATTTTCGTAAGCAGCAAAGGAACGAAAAACGTTCAGTGGTGCGTTACTTAGTAAGTCGCATGCTGCTGCATGTTGTGCCGTCTAGAAATTAAAAATAGACGAAAAGAACAATCCTGATTTAATTGAGTGCATTCCATCCATTTAGATTGGAGATCGAGAGTTCTGAACTGCAATGCCCATTTGCCGGATTCTTCACCACAGATATTTGATGATGCGAGTTTTCAGCTCCGTTCGCGGCGTTCAAACCGAGGCGAATATTCCTCACTGATTGTCTTCCGGTCCACGTGGATCGCGCGACAAGTTTGCTTCGGTTGAGGAAATGTGGAAGAGATTGATGTAAGGTATTCGCTGCCGAATCTAAATTGTCTTCTGAAGAGCTCGATCTCGATGCCGGTTGATTCTCCCATCTGTCCAATGGTGAACAGGAAAAGCGAATGACGCTTCATGTTT
This sequence comes from Rubripirellula sp., assembly GCA_029213145.1. Taxonomy (GTDB): domain Bacteria; phylum Planctomycetota; class Planctomycetia; order Pirellulales; family Pirellulaceae; genus Rubripirellula. The sequence continues at coordinate 1,746 of JARGNK010000060.1, forward strand.
ATTCCTTACCCGCTTGGATGCTCTCGTTCGCTTTCTACCTCGTAGGAAGTTGCTGTGTGGCGGCGGAGCCTATTCCCATTGCCCATCGTGGGTTGTTGCGTCATGCGCCCGAGAATACGTTGCCCGCCTTTGCAGCTTGTCTCGAATTAGGGATGGGCTTTGAGCTCGACATCCGAACAACAAAAGATGGCCACTTGGTCGTTATACATGACGACAATGTGCAGCGAACAACGAATGGCACGTCCCAGTCGGTGCGTGATTTGAGGCTCGATGAGCTGCAAAAGCTTGATGCGGGTAGCTGGTTCGGCAGTGCGTATACCGATTTGCACGTTCCGACTTTGGAAGAAACCTTGTCGCTGGTGCGTGAGAGGAAACGCGGTCCGACCTTGATCGCTCTCAATGTGAAGGATCTGCCCCGGGAAGGCGAGGCAAAGTTGGTCGCGCTTGTTGAAAAATATGAATTGCTGAGTGAATCGTTTGCGTTCGACCAGATTGACGAGATGAGTGATCGACTGAAAAAGTTGAATCCTGCATTTCGAATTGGTCAAAACGTGAATCAGCAGAGCATCAATGCTCGAATTGACGAGGGACGTTTGGACTGTTTCCTTCTTACTTCGCGACCACAGGAAGAGGATGTTCAGCGTTTGCACAAACTCGGTAAGCAGGTGCTGTTCAATTACGCTGGACCAATGAATCGAGACGCCGGCACGTGGCGTCTCGCTGCTGCTGCTGGCATTGACGGTCTGCTGACCGATTTTCCATTGGAATGTAGATTGGCTTGGCGGATCGGAGCGGAATCTGCCAATAGTGTGCCCAATCTCGACCCCCGCGGCACGTGGGTCGAAACTCCCTGGGCAAGTCCGGTGATCGATCGCGGTAAGGCGGGAGCTTGGGACCATATGGCTGTCGATAATCCCTACGTTTACGTCGAGGACGACAGATTTTTCTGTTTCTTTGAAGCGCAGGACAAACCATTTGCGAACGAAGGAAGGGAAGCAATCGGAATTGCTGTTTCGCGCGACGGTCTGAACTGGAACAAGATCCCGGGCAACCCAATTCTGACGACTGGCAATGAAGACACATGGGATGGTGTCGTGGCGAAGCTACCGACCGGTGTGATCAAGCATGATGGAATTTATCACCTCTTCTATTCAGGAAGAGACAATCAAACGAAACAGATCGGCGTTGCAACGGCGGTGCAACCTGCCGGCCCATGGATCAAACATCCTGACAATCCGGTACTCAGAAGTCGGCCTGGCAAATGGGACCAGGTTCTGTCAACTCACCCTGCCCCCGTGATTGAGTTAAACGGGCGATATCATCTTCTCTTTCGCGGAATGGTACGTCGCTATCAGAAGCAAGGAGTCGGGCTCGCCGTCAGTTCGAATCTTCGGCACTGGCAACGGTCTGTCCAGGAACCAGTCATTTCAAGCGATGAAGAGATCGCGTCGTTGGCCGTGGCGCGAGACGGCCAGCATCTCGTGGGGATCTCACAACCGATGGACCTGCAACGGCGAAGCTACTGGTTCTCCGATGACGCAAAGAATTGGCGAAAGGGGCCACCCGTCAACTTTCGTGCTTCGGTCGAAGCAGAAACCCTATCGAATCCGTTTCTTTGCGATGGGCAATGGACAGTCCTCTACGAGCAAAAAGATCGCATTTATCGAGCTGTCCTGCAGTCGTGCGACGATTCCAGCACTTCTCGAAGGAGACGCGAATGAAGTTTTTGCGCTACACCCTGTTAGCGATGTGCCTATGATCTCCGGCCCCAGTCCGCGCAGAAACTGAATCCGCCTTGAGAATCGTTCAAGCGAGCGACCAAGATCAGGTTGATCGGTATGGGAAATGGAATGAAAGTCGATTCCGTTTTGCCAAGACTGCCTCACTGCAAACTGCTGAAGCTGGCGCGGCGCTGGAGTTCAGCTTTGAGGGGACGGCCGTGGCTGTGCGACTTGGCGGGCACAACGTGCCGGCCTACGGCCCGCCGTCACTTGGCCGACTGCTAGTTTCCGTTGACGGAAAGCAGCAACGGTCTGTGGACCCGCGATCATCGCCGCGAGAAATTGTGCTGGCCGCTGGTCTTTCCCAGGGTCAGCACACCATCCGGATTGAACATCAGCCATTGGGCGACCTTACCGGATGCCGAGTGGAATCCTTTCGCGTCTGGAAGGATGAACGCGGCGAACTTCGTTTTCAGGTCAGTGGTGAAAAAAACTCGCACCTGGTTGACTGTCGCGCAATCGTCCGTCGTTGTGGCAAAGTCGTCCGTGACGCGCTGGTACGGAACTGGATGACCGGTCAGTGCTCGCTTACCGGACTTCCGATGGGAGAAGATTATTCGGTCGAGATCCAAGCAATCGGATGGCAGGCTTTTCGCTCGGGAAGCTTCAATGTTGATGCTGAAGGGCCTGTCGAAATCCCCGCGATCTATCTTCGCCGCGATCCCGCGACAGTGATTCATCGTTTTCGCTTCCCGCAATTGAATCAGCCCGCCATTCGTCAGCCTGGTGAAACATTTCTCGCCCGGTTTTTGGGATTTGACGCCAAAATTGATGAAGTGAAGCTAACGCGAACCGCCGGTCCCGCAGTCATCTAGCGAGTGGTTCCGTTTGATGAAGATAAAGCTGCAGCCTACTACTACGACCGCGAAATCATGGTCCGGGTGCCTGACGATATGCCGCCCGGAATCTACGATCTGACTGTCACAGTTGCGGGTAACGCGCGGGCAGGTGTATGCCGGTCTCCTCGCAGTGTGTATGTCGTCAATCGATACCCAATCGATCCCGTGTTCATTAGCTTTGGACACCTCGACACGTCAGGGCAACACCAGGCGGAGTATCTTGAACGGCTTGTTGACGTGATCAACGTGATCGGTCCTGATATGGTCTTGTGCAGCAACGCCTGCAACGCGGGGTACGTTTCCGGAGCACTTGCATCGCTCGACATCCCCTACGTCATCAACTTTGGCAATCATCAATTTCCAGGACATGAAGCGTGGTATGGCGACCCCGTCGGACTTGTTGATTATGGGCCGAATATCAGTGTCCTTAATTTCGGTCTCCCTTGGCATTGCGATCAATCCAAAGCCAAATCGCTGTTGAATTCACGGCCCAAGACGCCGATTCGTGTCGTCAATGCTTTTGAGCCGAACGCGCCCATTCCGTTTTTGGACAGGCAGCAGATTCGTCTGATTCATGATGCGCACGGAACCGGAAAAAAAGTAGCCGACTTCGGCGCAACGCCGACTCGGCGGATTGGAAAAACCAATTCGGAGAGCTTTCGCATTGTACGTTTTCTCGAGAACAGCGTCGCGTCCTGCACGTACAACGGCCACGAGACGGCACCCGTTCCTTATCCGCGCGAATCACCACCACCGATCACGTTGAGTTTCAAACACGCGAATGACGGTACTCACGATTCCAATGCGGTAACCGTGACGAATCGACTTGCCGATGCGATTACAAATGGTCGAGTTTGCTTTATTCTGCCGAGCGGGGAATATCAAATTGACCGAGGGCGACACGAGTCGTTGGTCACGAGCGACGATGGCCAGTACATCATCCTGACAATCCGTCTTAACATCCCAGCGAACGGAGTCGAGGTCATCAGAGTTGAGCCTCACCAGTCCGCAGAGGAATGAGGGTTTGTGGATAGATCGCAGTCATAAGCCGTTGACTGAGTTGGGTGGAATTCACGAGCTTGTCAATCTTGAACTGCACGTGATGAAAAGCAAGTTTTCGCCGATAGAATGCGATCAACTCGCACCGAGCTGAAAGTCGCAGGCGGCCACTGCTCTGCGAGTTGCCTGGGCCAAGGCTACTCAAAGTGGCGGACTACTTCCGGCGAACTTTGGTTCCGGTTCCTTCAGTGAGTGGATTGGACCGATCAGCCGTTGTTCATCGCATCTGGATTCTTGCTTGCGACAACGTGCCCGTTGCCCTGGTTGAACCCGTTGCCCTAGTTGAACCCGGTGACTTGGTTGAATACGTCGTTTAGCAGCGTGGAATCACGCAACGATCATGCGTTTCCCTGTTCCGTTTTCGGTTGGAAAGTTGGAAAAGACAGTCCACCGAGAACACGTCCTGAACAGCGGACTGCTCAGCTCACCACAACTCGTGTGCAGTGTTCTGCGAATAAAATTCTGCCGTTGAGTTCCATGGCCTCAGGCTCGATCGCACTTGAGGCAGTCACGTGTTCAGGTTCAACGACTTCGAGCGTCTAGTTCGCGGTCGCAGCGCCAGGTGTTTGGGAGTGTGCGTGCTGCGGGAAGTCGAAGGTTAACACGAGCGGTTCACTCCCCGTGTTCTCAATTTCCACGCCTCCATTGGAAAGTGCGGCCTGGGTAATGAATCCGATCTCAGGATAGATCTCGCCAAGAACCATGTCCTGGTGATACCGAACCTCAAGCTTTCCAACGCGGCCCTTTCCGCCATTTGTATGGAACAGAGCAGGGCTCTCCGGGCAGAACTTTGTTTTGCCACCAGGTTCCAGAGTGAGTCGCAGAATCGAGCATTTTTGATCGCCAAGGAAATCACCGTACACGATCCACTTTGCATCAACGCCTTGGTCCGCGAATTCATCGGCGGCGATTGCGGGTCGCGAATTCTTCAGGACGAAGTCGGGATCCTGGTTGGCTGCGAAGTCAAATTTTTCAACAACGTAATCCCAGTCTTCGTGACGATCCTTGGGATAGTCCTCTTCCCTACAGGCATAAAACGCATCGGCTGCTCCGATACGCCCGTCGAGCGTCAGGTCCTCCGCCAGGAAATGCTCGTCCATCGTGACGTGCAGTTCATGCGTGCAAAGATCTGTCGGGGAGTGCAGTACGCCGTTTGGCATCACGAAACCGTTATCGAGTTGCATCATCACATGCGGCGCTAAATGCCGGATACCGTTGTACTCCGTCTTCCCAAAACGCTTCATGCAAGCCAGGAACTGATCCTTCGTCACGAACGAGTACAGCCCCATGGCCGTGGTGTGATAATGCGAGGCACTGACTCCCGGATTGTCGAAGGAGTTGATGTCGTACACTTCCCATTTTGCCCAATGAAGATGGTTCGGAATCGGATTTAGATTGTCGAACTTCTTTGACACAATTGGCCAGGTTGGCTCGTCAAATAGCGTTCTTGAGAATGCCGTAATCTTCTCCCCCATGACCGCTTCTGGATTGGCGGTGATTAAATCCTGCAGGGAGATCACTTGTCCGCTTGGGGTGAGGACGTGCGATTCACCTTCTCGAAACGGGGCCTTGTTGGTGCGCGTATCGACAACGCCGGTTACGATGGGTACCGTGCAACACATCCAGAGTTCGTCGAGCCCCGTACCGTTCATATAGTCTGGATAGTACGAACGCTCATGAAGCCGGAGGCGTTTGCCCGGTGTGCAGAATGTCCGACCGGCGTAACGGTGCAGTAGTTGCAAGACTCCATCGTGCATGTTCAGGCAGTCATCGAGAATCGTAGCCGAGGATCCGTCGATCACATCTTGCTGCGGGTACTCGTGCAGTTTGTCCGCGAGAATTGACGTCGAAGCAGCCATGAGTGATGCACCTCAATGATTCTGAAGAAGCTTGTCGGATCCAAGAAATGTCTTGAAAAAGTGACAACGGATAGGTCCAGTTTGCTACAACACTCCAAGTTGGGTGAAAAACCCAATTGCCCCGAGGTGCGAGCGAAGCGTCAAGTGTAAGAAAAAGAGCAGCACGAGGGAATGGAGCGTGGGGCAGTCTGGATTGCCAATTCTCGCCGTGTTTTCTCTCAGGCATGGTTTGCCAACTGAAACCAGAGGATGACTCGCACAGACAAGGCGACTCCCTTGAGAATTTTCGTCCCATCTAAAGTGTTCGACAGGAAGCAGGAATCATTCAATCCAACGGCCTCCCCATGGAACTTCACGACATGCGGAGGGCGTCATGGGATGCCGGTAGTCGTACACGTCAGAATCGGGTTGAAAGAGAAACCCATTCCAGAATCGGTTGGGTTTTGGCAATCACGGTTAACATTTTGAATGCAGGCCCTAACAGCACAATGAAGACGGACTCGACCGACAAAGTTTCAGTTGGCAAGTTGTGGGCCCCAACAATTGAATCAACGCCACAAGCGTTCTGTTTTGCGAGGGAAATCTAGATCACCCGGACTGCGGTGATTGTTATCGCCTTCGTCTTGGAGGTGGCGTCTGGATTTGTATTCGATTGTTTGATTCCGTGGAAAAGCGTCGGCAGCGTAGGTCAGTGAGCGTGACGGCATCGCAGAAGGTTGAACGAGTGATCGTTGTTTTCGTCGGTGAATGGAATGACATCCGCTAGCACACGCGATCACCCTTGCACTATCACCAGAAGAAATTCTCGTTCACTGTTCTTGCGATGCGTTTCTTTTTCACTGACGAGAAATGGATTCGCGTGTGGAATCCCGTATTCGTATTTCGCGTAGTTTCTTTCGGTGCATGTCAACCTCGCACTGCTGCATGGGGCCAGAAGGTGACTTCGTTGTGCATGAGATTGCTGGTGGTCGTTGATGGCCCCACAATCGTGCCCTGAGTCGGCGGCGCATCACGAACCTTACCCCCGGAGAGTCTTCACATTCGGCCAGTCGCGATCTGGCCCGATGCATGAGCTTAATTCTTGGGCGTTTCAGTTTTGGGCGGCGTCCTAACGAAATCCTCTCCTTGCGTTTCTGGCGTAGGCACCAAAAACGCAAATAAAAGTTGTTCCGATTATTCCCGCCAAACCGCATCAAGCGGAGGTTGAATCGGGTAAGGGCAAGAGGGTGCTTGCATTCTGTAAGTTGCTCGAAGTCAGCGGAAATGCCGATTCCCGGTTGCGTGAGAAGAAAGTGGATCTTTCACAGAGGAGGTTTGAATCCAGGAGTGTTAACTCTTGGCAAGCAGTAAACGTTGTCTGAATTCGTTCAGCAATCGACTTTGGAAACGGTAGGGATTCCAAGCAACGGCAACTGTGCGTGTTGGTTTTCGACCGGAAATGGAGCGATAGATGCGGTGGGTACTTTGGTCAACCTTCTTTGCCATTGCAGGAATCATGGAAATTCCGTGGCACAAAGAAACAAGTTCCTGCACCATCGTCAACTGGCTGGTCTTTTCGACGGTCACAGGCTGGAACGATCGCTGGCGACAAAAGGAAATTATGTTGTCGGACAGACAGTGAGCTTCGTCGAGCAGAACAAACGGCAACGGCTCCACATCACTGAGGCGAATCGTTTTCTTTTCTCCCAACGGATGGTTCGGAGGAAGGACAAGAAAGAGCTCTTCGCTGAATAATTCTTTGACTTCCAAGTATTTGACGGGGATCGGCAGGGCTAGGATTGCCAAGTCGATTTCGCCTTGCGTGCAGCTTCTCAGCAGGTTGTCCGTTGTGTTCTCCTGCACGATGACCGTTGCCTTTGGAAACAGCTTGGAGAACTGCCTGAGGATTTCGGGCAGGAAATAAGGAGCAATGGTGGGAATCGCTCCAACGCGGATGCGACCACTTTCGCCGTCGTCGGTAATCTCGGCTTTGGTGTCTTCGAGAATCGATAGAACTTGTTGTGCTCGTGCCTGAAGCAGTGTGCCGGCATCGGTCAGTGAAACGGATCGCGTCTTGCGCTCGAAGACAGGTTGGCCGAGTTCTCCTTCGAGCTTCTGAATGGCACGGCTGAGCGCAGGCTGGGAAACGAGTAAGTCCTCGGCAGCTCTCGTGAAGCTGCGTCGCTCCGCAACCCGCAAAAAGTACCGAAGTTGATCGAGCTCCATCAAATTGTCCCCTGTTTTTTCTATGCATTGGGTGCATGACACATAGCAGTGCAATGCATTGGCCGAATCCCTTGGGGGTGCCAATAATTCAGGTGCATGAATTCAGGTGCACGAATTCAGGTGCACGAATTCAGGTGCACTGGCATACCTGTCATTTGCAAATCTTCAATTCCAAGTCCATGACCCCAAGGAGAGTGCCGTGGCTACGACCGCCTATTTTGCTAGCAGGCTGGCGAGCTGTGCGATGTTTTTCATCGCCACGTCCGTGTTTGCTCAGGGCACAAACGCCCAGAATTCGAATGAGAACACGTTGGAGCTGGCCCAGTGTCCGGTGATGGGAGACGTCAGGCCTGCGACGGCTCGGCAAACTGCGGCCGGGGCGTACTCGAATCGCGACTGGTGGCCGAACCAATTAAATTTGGAGATCCTGCACCAGAATTCAGTCAAAGGGAATCCGATGGGGGCGGGATTCAATTACGCCGAGGAGTTTCAGAAGCTTGATCTTGTCGCCCTGAAAAAAGATCTGGCTGATTTAATGACCACATCCCAGGATTGGTGGCCGGCTGACTATGGGCACTATGGCCCGTTGTTTATCCGGATGGCGTGGCACAGTGCTGGGACGTATCGCGTTTCTGACGGTCGTGGCGGTGCTGGTTATGGCACCCTGCGTTTTGCACCCCTTAATAGTTGGCCGGACAACGCAAATCTTGACAAAGCTCGCCGGCTACTTTGGCCCATCAAACAGAAGTACGGGAATAAGATTTCCTGGGCGGACTTGATGGTTCTCACGGGCAACGTCGCTCTCGAGACGATGGGCTTCAGCACGTTTGGTTTCGCTGGCGGTCGCGAAGACGTCTGGGAGCCGCAGCAAGACATCTACTGTGGACCGGAGAGTGAGTGGCTTGGTGACAATCGTTACAGCGGTGATCGTGAACTGGAGTACCCGCTGGCGGCCGTGCAGATGGGATTGATTTACGTCAATCCGGAAGGTCCGAATGGCAAGCCAAGTGCGTTGGAAGCGGCCAAAGACATCCGCGAAACGTTCGCACGCATGGCCATGAATGATGAAGAGACCGTTGCCCTGATCGCCGGAGGCCACAGTTTCGGAAAGGCTCACGGCGCCGCCAATGCGAAACATGTGGGGCCGGAACCGGAAGCTGCGGGTATCGAACAGCAGGGGCTTGGTTGGAAGAACAGCTTTGGCAAAGGTAATGCAGTGGACACCATCACCAGTGGCTTGGAGGGTGCCTGGACGACGACTCCTACCCAATGGTCGAACGGGTACTTCGAAAACTTGTTTGGTTATGACTGGGATCTTGTGAAGAGTCCCGCGGGGGCATGGCAATGGAAGCCCACTGATCCTGATGCCGAGGGAACGGTTCCGGATGCCCACGATCAGTCCAAGTCACACGCACCGATGATGTTTACAACGGACCTTGCCCTCCGCATGGATCCAGCTTATGCGATCATCTCAAAACGCTTCCACGACCATCCCGAAGATTTTGAAGTCGCGTTTGCCAAAGCTTGGTACAAACTGACCCATCGTGACATGGGCCCGGCATCACGTTTGCTAGGGCCGGAGGTTCCCGAGCCGCAGTTGTGGCAGGACCCAGTTCCCGCAGTCGATCACAAGCTGATTGATGAGGACGATGTTGCGGCGCTCAAACTCAAGATCCGAGTTGCCGGCCTTTCAGTCTCCGATTTAGTCTCGACCGCCTGGGCCTCTGCCTCCACCTTTCGTGGAACGGATAAGCGTGGCGGTGCAAATGGAGCACGCGTGCGGTTGTCCCCGCAAAAGGATTGGGCGGTTAATAACCCAACCGAGCTTGCGAAAGTGCTGGCGAAACTGGAAAGCATTTAAAAAAGAATTCAATCTTTCGCAAACGGATGGCACGAAAGTTTCCCTGGCAGACGTTATCGTGCTCGCCGGATGCACAGCGGTTGAGGCAGCGGCCCATCGGGCAGGGGTCGACATGCAGGTTCCATTTTCACCTGGTCGCACCGATGCAACGCAGGAAATGACGGACGTGGAATCGTTCGCCGTATTGGAGCCGAAGTCGGATGGATTTCGTAACTTTCACGCGCGTGAGATTGATCGGCCCGCGGAAGAGCTTCTGATCGACCGGCCGCAACGGCTAACGCTCACAGCGCCTGAAATGACCGTCCTGATTGGCGGCATGCGAGTTTTGAACGCCAACACGGGACCCGGCCCACTTGCTCAACTTGGTGTTTTGACCAAGCGGCCTGAAACGCTCACAAACGATTTCTTCGTAAATCTGCTCGACATGAATACGCAGTGGCAAGAATCCGCCGTTTGTGATCATTTCTTTGAAGGCCGCGATCGCAAAACTGGAGAAGTGAAATGGACTGCCAGCCGAGTCGATCTTGTATTCGGTTCCAACTCGCAGCTCCGCGCGATCGCGGAAGTCTATGCCTCTGATGACGGAAAAGAGAAGTTCATCACTGATTTTGTCCAAGCCTGGAAGAAGGTGATGGATCTGGATCGTTTTGACCTGCAGCGGCGACCATAGTCGCACGCGATTAGGTGTAGAGAATCGCCTAAGAGCTCACGCTCCAAGCGTGAGCTCTTAGGGAACGCCGAAGAAGACCCTCCGAATGGTCACCGAGGACAACTCATTCCACTGGGTTCCGAAATAGAAATAGAGATGTTCGTAGTCCAACATGCAACGATTCACCGCAGCTTTTTCTGCTACGGGGGTTTAGCGGTTGTGCCCCTGCGTCAGCCAGCTTCGTTCGATATCCATATCCATGATTAGCGGGCAGGATTCAGACTGGCGGTAAACCGGAGCACGGTTGCATCGCTGGGATTGTGTTTTGGGCCGAACTCAGTGATAAAAGCGTTCGAATTTTCACGTGGACGACGCTGTACGTGACAGAGATTGGTCAGGTTCTACATGCCTGGTGATGACTCGGGAACGGATGGACCAAACCTGACTGGTGCGCGTCAAATGGGGGCGTGGTCTAACCAATCGACCGATGATTCCGTCGGCGAGAGCAGCAAAAGAAAAGTCCTCAGAGTATTTGGGTTCCGCGGCTTTGATTCATTTGTGGTGAGGAGATTCGAGTAAGTGAATCGACTCTCTGGACAGCCCTCTTTTCGATAAATAAAAGAAGAACAAAAAGTAGACAGCAAGAGGTTAGGGTAACAGCGAGCTTTCGGGATCGTTGCGTTGAGGGAAGATCGTGGCCAGACCACTTATTTCCTTGCGTGGAAGCCGTCCAATGAGCCACACGTACCTTCGATCGACATCCATGACCAATACGAGAACGAATCTTCACGATGCCGGAATTCAGTTTCGCGCCGATTTAGATTTCGTGCGATACGCTGGCTGCTGGGAGGATGCTGACATCCTGATCGAGGCGATTCGACCGGGTCCGGGGAAAAGGGTGCTTTCGATCGCGTCGGCGGGTGATAACTCTTTAGCGCTGCTGGCGACCGGCGCTGAAGTCGTAGCGGCAGACCTGAACGTGGCTCAGCTTGCCTGTCTAGAACTTCGAGTTGCCGCGTTTCGACATCTCCAACACGATCATCTATTGGCGTTTCTTGGTATCCATGACTCTGATCAACGTTTGGCTACCTATGCTTTGCTAGAGCCTGACCTGTCGGACTCCGCGAGAGAATTCTGGAGGACGCGGCGTGCAGAGGTTTCCCAAGGAATCATTCATATCGGCAAGTTCGAGAAATACTTCCAGATCTTTCGCAGGCGGGTGTTGCCGTGGATTCATTCGCGGCGGACGCTGATGGAGCTGTTTGAACCGAAGAGTCAGGCCGAAAGGGTGCAGTTTTGGAACAACACATGGAACAACCGTCGATGGCGGATGCTGCTGCGTCTTTTCTTTAGTCGTTTTCTGATGGCACGGATGGGGCGTGATCCGGAATTCTTCCGCTACGTGAACGGCCCCATTTCGGATCAGATTCAGCAACGCGCATGTTATGCGATGACCGTTCTGCCGACAGACCAGAATCCATACCTGCAATACATTGCGACGGGAAACTACCAGTCGGCGTTGCCCCGGTACCTCCGCGCCGAACATCATGATGCGATTCGCAGTGGACTTGATCGGCTAACCCTGTTTCATGGGCCAATCGAGGAAGCAGCGGCAAAGCACGGAGTCGGTGGCTTCGACGGTTTCAATCTTTCGGATATTTTTGAGTATGTCAGCGAAGAGCAAGCGAGTGCGATGTACGGCGCACTACTGCAACATGCCAACACGGGCGCTGGGATCGCATATTGGAACACGTTTGTTCCACGCTCCTGCCCGCGTGAATTGGCGGATAATGTAGTCCCGGCGACGCAACTCGCAGCTGAGTTATTTGCTCAAGACAAAGCGTTCTTTTACGGGCACTTTCAGATCGATCAAGTGAAGTGATCGCGGATGGAAGGACGAGTCATCGATCGGATTCGGTTTGCACTCGGCCGCTGTGACCATCCATAACGACGCGCTGCTCGGATTGGATTTGCCGAGTCAGTCCGGTGATCCCCACGATGGTTGGGATCCCCATCTCACGAGCAATGATGGCGGAATGCGACAAAACGCTGCCGCGTTCGACCAAGATTCCTGAAAAAGCAGGATAGAGGAGCACCCAACCGGGATCCGTTCGTTCGGCAACCAGAATGTCCCCGTCAAAGCTGCTCTCTCCGGTCGGGTCGGTAACGACTTGTGTGGTTCCCCGGACGATGCCGGGGCAACATCCAATGCCTGCGAGTGAGCCGTCACCAACATTCGCTGCTCTGTATTCGGCAAACGAATTGCCGTGATAGGGCAGGTCATAGGTCTCAAACCGATCCGCCGGCGGTGGAACCAGTTCTTTGCGATAAGCTTCGTATTCGGATTTTCTGAGGTTGGCCAGACCGCGCAGATCTGTTGTCACTGCCGTTCCTTTTACGTAATTCCAAACCTCATCAATGGTTAGATAGAAAATATCCTCGCGATCACTCAGGATGTTCTGGTCGGCGAACTGTTTTCCAATTGATCGCAAGATACGCCGCAGAATCCCGTAGATCCTCGTACGTGCAACTCGCATGTTCTCACGATTTCGGACTCCCAACCGGGCGTTCTTTAGAACCCAACCAAACCAGAATCGCCGGATGATCCGTGAGCGTGATTCCGAGAGTATTTCATTTACTTGCCGCTCCGACGACTGACGAATCTTCCGTTCACGTTGTTCGCTCTCATGCAAGTCACTATGCGCTGCGTCTTTGGAAGCCAAGAATTCGCGGATCAATTTGTACAGTCGATGTGGCTGATCACGGTACGAATAAGACTCGAGCTTAAGTTCGTCGGCACAGCGCAAGCCGAATTCATCGAGATAATCCGTCATTAGTTCGTTAAATTCCGCGAACTGTGAATCGCCCGCAATCCGTTTCGGAAGAGATTCCAACGGTTGGTTCATGATCAGATCTTTAAGGCCATGATTCCCCCTGGCTAAGTGCGTCATTCGCATCAGCAACTTGGCTGGTTCGTCACTCTTCAGCCCACCTTCACCACAGAGCAGTCCATTCTGTAGCGAAGCCGTTGTGTCACCACACCAACTGACACACAGCTTGCGGAGAATGCCGTAGAAGACCATGACGTAGAAGTCATTGATGATCGGAGCCTTCCAGTTCCACAACATCTTTCGCTCCATCTCGCCGTACATGCGTGCCAATTCGTCCGGCGTGATCGAGTCAAAATCAATTTGCTCCCATTGATCATGATAGTGACAGAAATGTTCTTCGAATCGCCGTACAATTTCGCGGATTCGAAAAAAATTCCATCCCGATCGGGCCAGGAGCGTTAGTAAAGCAGGAAACTCGACCAACCATCGACGCCAGAGACTGATCTGCGCCGGCTGGTCCTCCAGCGAGAACGAAGCCTTGACGCCCATCATCGATTCCATGAAGTCTTGGTTGTAGTGGTACCCCGGAAACATTCGTACGAGCCGGTACCAGTTTTTGAGGTTGTAATAAACCCGACCGTGAAACAGGCCGAGCATATTGTCAAACGTATCCTGGTTTTGTTCGACAACTCGCGGCGATATCCCCATCACCTCCGCAAAGCAGTGATAAACGATGGAGTACGCTCGCCGGATGAAACTGAAAGTCATCGGCGTTGTCACGCCCGAGTAACTTTCGATGATGTTGCTGTTGTCCCAGACGATGTGATTGCTTCGATTGGGTTCTTGAAAATCACCATCGTTCCTCTTCGTTGGTCCGGTGACGGGTCGAGATTGAAGGATGGAAAGACTCCCGTCCCGAGCAAAACAAAATTCCACATCTTGCGGGCATCCCCACGTCGATTCGATCTCGATCACCGTGTTGGCAAGATCGACGACCTGTCCGCGCGTCAGCGAATCGCGTTGGCGGTCACCTGTGCTGACAGCGACTGTTCGGACTTGCCCTGATTGGGGATCGATCGTCAAGCGTTCAGGTTTGTCCGCCAATTCCGCGTTGATGGCAAATGTTTCCCTGTCGATTCGGTATGTATCGGCTGGGAATCCGCGACTTACTAACCCTTCGCCTAATCCCAAAACGGAACTTACCAAAATCTTGCTTTGAGATCCCGTCAAAGGATCACAAGTGAAACAAACGCCCGAGCACTTGGCGTCCACGATCTGCTGAACAACCACTGCCATCGACGAATCGAGCGGTGGCAATCCTTGATGTTGACGGTAGGCAATGACCCGCGGGCTGACCGCAGACATCCAAACTCGCTTGATGGCTGCCAACAGTTCTTCCTGTCCACGAATTCCCAAGACGCTTTCATACATTCCGGCAAACGAATGTGACGATCCGTCTTCTGCAATTGCCGATGATCGCACGGCAACCAAAGAATCAGTTGGAAAGCATGCCTGGTGAGCGGTTTGAATCTCGCTGACGAGTTGCGGAGCAAATGTCGCATTATCGATTCGTTGACGTATTTCAGCCGCTAATTGCTGGACATCCTTTTCAGATGCATCGCATTCATCCAGGTCAATCGTCTGCCGCAACGCTTCAGCAGCAATGACGTAGAAGGGGGGGACGGGAAGGCCTTCTTTCGCCAGACGCATCAAGGCAAACGCTTTGCCGCCAATTCTCTCAGCCGATACGTCAGTCGAGTCAAGCAGGTCATAGACCAGCGATGTCGTCATTACAGTTCACCACTGATTCGAATTCCAAACGTCCTGCCAAGTTCGACCGCCAATGCCAAGTCGAAAGCGACAATATAGATTGCCGCATAGATCTCCATGCGTCGAGCCGTTTTTGCTGAGGCCTGAAACCGATATTGAAAGAAACCAAACAGACAAGCCAGGAACAACGTCAACAACAACACGTAAAACCAGATGCTCAAGCCAAGATGAACGGCGACCACTGCGACAAGTACCGTAGAAATCACTCGATTCCACAATACCAAGTATGCCGCGCCAAACGTTCCGAATAAGCGACTGTAGGAGTCGAGCCCCTCGACCTCATCCTCCGGCACACGGATTTTGCGAGAGATCTCCCAATTGAAAGCCAGGAAGTAGCTGACGAGGGAATAGAGCCAATACCACGATGGAATTTGCCAGAAATACTGCTTCGTCGCGAAGCCCCAAACCGTCATTGCCAAGAGTGGCATGATCAGCATGTGGATGGAGGCGTAAAGCAAAAAACGCTTTTTCAGCCAATCTCCAACAAAGAACTCTTTCAGCATCAGCACGCTGTAGGCAAATGCTGCCAACAATGAAATGAAGGCTGCGGGCCCGCAAATCGAAGCTAACAAGAATTCACATGCGATCGCAAACGCAGCAAGTATCTTTAGCTCACGTAGCGTGACGGTTCCCCGTTGTAAGATGCGGTTGGTGAAATATCGGCAATCGGCGGCGTAATCTTTGTGGTCGTCAAATATCCGCATGTGAAGAAAGAAGCATAGAACCGTGAGACATCCGAGAACCGAATTCAGGTTGTAACGCATCGGTTCGCCAGGTTGGCTCAAAGCATGCGCTAAAAACTGATTGGATGAATAGAAACTGAAAATCAGCAGTCCATTGGCAAACAGCGGGAATCGCTCGCCCAGATACGCATGTATGCGACTGGGTAATGAGACTCTCAACTCGCGTTCCGGATGTTTGCCAGGTTGGCGATTTTTTGCTGACACAGTCATTGCTCCAGCATTTCTTGTAGCAACGAATAGTCGATTTTCGATTGATGACGTTTGTCGACCGGCAGCACCTTCATCACTCGAATCGTATCAACGTTGGCAAACGCAAGTGAGTTGAGCAAGGTAGTGAAATCAGGCTCGTTTTTAGGATCTTTCAGCGTCACCGCCAGTACGCGCTGGCCGCGATGGGAGACCATTGCGGCCTTATCGATGCAAGGATTCCGCATCGCCGTCTGTTCAACCCCGAGTGGATAGAGTGTGCCATGCTGATCGTCGATACGGGCAGAACATCGACCGAGTAGCCAGAGGCGACCGCGATCGTCGAAGTAGCCGGCATCACCGGTGCGATGCCATCGCGTCTGGTCCACGCAAAACTTGTTCACGTTGTCTGCTTGTTCATTGACGTAACCGTCCAGCACGTGCGGACCCGATACGACAATTTCACCCGGCTCAGCAGGTTGCCGACAAAGCCTGGTGAACTCGTCAACTGAAAGCTGGCCGAGAGAATGTCCCCAGCGATCGCGGATGATCCGTACGTCGAGCGATGTCACCGGTTTGCCTGCCAGTAACCCGCGTCCGCTACTGTCCGCACCGTTCTCCTTCAAATCCATTTCTCGGCTCGTGATTGTGCAAATCGGTTCGGCCTCTGTAGAACCGTAGACCGCAGTGATCTCGGCGAGTGGAGCGATTGATTGCAGACGTTCCAGCAAACCACAAGGTACCGGACCGCCGCCGGTAAAAACTTTGCGAAGCGATCCGAGTTGCGTCCCGCCTTGCTCACAGAAGTCGACAATCCGTTCAAAGAAAGCTGGTGAGGCGGTGAAGCGGTCAACACCGTGAATGCGGATTTGGCGGATGATCGGTGCCGGAGCAATTTCACCTACTTTGCGAAGATCCGCATCAGCAATCACGCTCGTCACACGAGAGGCAAGGTTCGCAAGCAAGAAGATCGGCATCGTTACTAATTCGATTTCCCCGGGCACGAGCGAGAGGTGTTCCTCTACCGCACGATGCTGAGCCAGTAAGAAACCGTGGGTGCGAATCACCGCTTTGGGCTGCCCCCCTGTGCCACTGGTAAAACTCGCCAACGCAGGTGTATCCGTACTGCATGGGTGAACGATTTCATCATTACTGCAATCTTTAAATTGTTTGATGCAACGCGTAAAAGGGACATGGCCTCCTACGGACCACTTGACCGGTATTCGGCGGAGGGCGGGTGACAGCAAACGCAGCAAATGGGCCTTGGGGCTCGCGATCAAGCCTTGCGGTGTCATCAACTCGCAACAGCGATTGATGTACTTTCGCCCGGCCGAAGGATCCACGAACATTGCGGTCATACCGCCTCGCAAAATCGCTGCCAATCCAATGTACAACTCGGTGGACATCGGCTGAAACACAAGGACCCTGTTGCCTGGTTGCAGTCCCGACTTTCGGAGCAATGTTGTCATTTTCCCGACGGCCTCGTCGAATTCTCCATAGGTTGTCCGGCGGTCCTTGCCGCGGGCAACGTCGATGATGGCCAGTTCATGCGGGAATGTTTCTGCTTGACGCTGAAGAATCTCTGTGATGTTCATTTAGGTAAGTTCCTTTCCGAATAACGCATAGCGTCGAAAAGGAACTCCGTAACGAGCAATGATTTTCTTCATGGGAGCGGATTCGCGAACCAATGCATGGATCGCATACCGATAATTTGCCGCCGCAGCGCGATGATGCACCTCTTCCAACAGGACTTGCCCAACACCACCGTAGATGCGATCAGGAAATACGCCGAAAGTTTTCACAACGACTGTGTCAATATTGAGTCCATGACTTGCCTGCGAAACATCCGGCACAGCAAAAATGAAACCAATTACCCTGCCATGGTGCTCCGCAAGAAGAATCAAATCAGTCGTAATCATCTCCTGTAGAGGTCGATACATTTCCAAGAAGTCGGCTTCGCTGACGGCGACATAAAAAGGATTTTCCTGAAAAGCGCGTTTAACAACGGAAAAAATGCTCTTCAATTCTGAATCTAGCTGATCCATGTTTAGGTTGCGGATGGTGATGCCGCTTTTTCCCATTCGCGTTTTCACTCGTGCTAACCGTCGAGAGCGAACATTCAAGTCATCTACCAGCGACGAAGTGTACCAAGCAATCTCTTTAAAACCGTCGCGTCGAAACTGCTCGGGCCACCTGGCTTGACTATTGGGTTCGAGGAAAAATCGCGGGCGAACCCCGTCACCAATGATGAACCGATAATCTCGCCATGTGTTTTGATCCATCGGGCCGATCGCGAAATTACATCCTTGCTTCACAAGCTGCTGACAGCACTGCCCCAGCAGCGCGGCGGCGGAATCGGCATCTGCGGCAGCGTAATGGCCGATCAATCCCGCTTTTCCATTGAGGCTCTGTGGTGCCTCACGCCACCACAGAGAACAGCGGGCTTTCAGAATACCATCTTCCATAAATGCCCAGTGACAATCCGGTCGATGCGAAATAAGCAGGCGAGCATCAAACGCCGGCAAATTGGAATGTTGCCTTAGCTCGTAATACTGCTCCGCTGAACGGATCTGTTGGAGTTGACGATTGTGATTGGAAATCGGCACGCTAATCACTCGTTGTATGGTTTTTGAGCCTCATAGCTGCCAGTAGCGTACTCGTAATCACAACCGCGGCGGCGATGAATGAAACAATGCGAAATGCGTCCAGGTAAGCGAGCCGAATGCTATTCTGCACTGCAATTGTCATGTCAGGCGACATGCCCGTCGGCGGAACGGCGTCAGCGAGCCTCCATGATTCTTGTCGTAATGCACTCATGCACCGTTCATCGAGCAAAAGTACCTTAGCATTCTGCATCAGCGAACTGCGGAAAGTCATGATTGCAATTGGCCCCAAAACGGCAATGCCGAGAACACTTGAAAGGCGTGACAGCATCGAGTTGATCCCCGATGCGATCCCAAAGTTTTCCGGTGGAACAGAATTCATGATTGTCGTGCTTAGCGGCGCAGCGCACAGTCCCATTGCCGCACCCAACAGCAACAGCGGCGGAAAGAATGAAGTCCAATACTCCATTGGTCCGCCGGTTAAGCTGGACCTGCCCAGTAAAACAAAACCGATTCCGGCAACGAAGCCTCCGAGGGTTAACGGCAATCGTGGCCCGTAACGGTCAACGAGGCTACCAGCTATCGGAGAGAGCAGAATTACCAGCACCATCACAGGCAATTGGGCAGTTCCCGCAACCGTGGCCGAATAATCTTGAACCTGAATCAGATTCAGCGCAAGAAAGAAAAGCATGGCGTACAAGCCAGAGTAAAAGCAAACGGTCAATTGGCATGCGGCTCTGAATTTCCGGTTGCGAAATAAATCGAGCGGTAGCAATGGGGATCGAATCTTGGACTCGTGCCAGAGAAACATACCCAAGCAAACGATCCCTGACACCAACAATGAAATAACAACAGGATCGCGCCAGCCGCGTGACGAGACCTCCAGCAAGGCAAAGTTGATTCCTGCGACTGCAAGAATGCCCAACACCGCGCCTGCGTAGTCGACGGATCGAACCCTTGGTTGAACTGGAACGGTCACTTTGGTCAGCAACGCTGCGAGTGAGAGCACGCCAATTGGCAAATTGATAAAGAAAATTGCTCGCCACCATCCGGAATCTGCCAGCAAACCGCCGATGATCGGGCCCAACGCCGTCATCACGACACTGCTCGCCGACCAAATTCCAATAGCGCGACCACGTTTCGACATGGGAAACGTGGCCGAAATCAGCGCGAGACTTCCGGGAATCATCAATGCCGCCCCGAGCCCTTGCAACGCTCTGGCGACAACCAGAAAGTTCGTACTCTGCGACAGTCCGCACCCGAGCGAAGCAGCGACAAAGACACTGATCCCGATCGCAAAGATGCGTTTTCGTCCGAACCCATCGCCCAGGGCTCCACCAAACAGAATCAGTGCCGCTGTAACAACCGCGTAGGAATTCACAATCCAAAAGAGTTCCGTCCCCGTCGCATGAGTTTGGGACTGAATTGCCGGTAATGCAACGTTCAGCGCCGTCGCATCGATAAACGCCATCGCTGATGCAAGCACCGTGGTTACCAGCACCCATTTTTCGTTGCTTGACGATTTGATTTGTTTTGCTGCCACGGGACTTATTTTTTTTGCTTGGGCGGATGAATCGCCAAGCCGCCTTGATCAATACGCTCGAGCATCATCCGCACTGGACTAGCATGCCGCAACGTGATTCCAGGAACTGGATTGAACGACTGTCCCGCAACCAGCCGAAGTCGAAAATGACGATGCACGCGGGCCAAGATTCGTGTTGCCACCAGCATCGCCATATGCTCGCCAATACACCGATGCGGCCCCAGGCCGAATGGAAGGTAGGCGTAGCGTGAACGCATAGAAATTTTATCTGGTGTAAAACGATCCGGATCGAAAGCTTGAGGAGTACGCCAAAACTCCTGATGTCGATGCAAAAGGTACGGTGAAAGAATGACCGTCGCCCCTTTCGGGATGGAATAGCCACCGATTTGATCGGCTTCGACCGCATGCCGTTCGATAATCCAAATTGATGGGTAAAGTCGAATGGCCTCCATGAAAGCCCTTTGTGTCTCAGGCAACTCACCGGGCTCAGCATTCAAGGCATGTTGATTCGCCTCGCAAGCCAATCGATCTTGAGTCTCTGTTGATTGTGAAATCAAGTAGAAAGCGTTCACCAGAGCATTCGCCGTTGTTTCATGGCCAGCTAACAGAAGCGTCACAACGGCGTCACGAAGTTCCTTGTCGTTGAAGCCAGTGCCATCATCCGTCTCATGGGCATGTAGCAATCTGGATAACAGATCGTCTGGGCTAAAATTACATTCGCGTCGCTGTGCAATCATCCGATAAACGACCTCATCGATTTCTTGTATCGCGCGTCGGAATCCGCTTCGATGAAAAATTGGCGAAATGGCGGCAAAGTCAAAGGGAGTCTCCAGACGTCTCCAGGTATCTTGAAGGATCACCTCCAGCGCCTGTTCAATGACCGCCGTCTGTTCACGTATGTCTGACGCAAAGAATGCTCGCGCGGCGATTGCCAACGTCAGGCCCATCATTTCCGAGACGATGTCTATCTCCTGACCGATGCTGGCATTTGCCTCCCAGCTTCGGAGCATTTCGTCCGTCGAAGCGTCGATCGTGGGCGAGAACTCGGCAACGCGTCGTGGCTGAAACGCAGGTTGAATCAAACGACGGTGCCTCAACCACGGATCACCATCGGAGGAAAGTAGGCTGTCACCGCAAGTAGCACGCAGCTTGGAAACACTTCTGGTGTTTTTGTCGTAGCGACGTGATTCTCGTACCAATACGTGTTCGACATACTCGGGGTGATTCACCAGATAAGCGACGACGGGACCGAATCGAAAACGAACGATGTCCCCGTACCGCTGCACGGATTCGTCAAGAAAACCGATAGCATCGGCCTGAAATTCTTTCAAAGACCCCCACAGCACCGTTCCTTTTGGTCCGGGAACTGATTTATTGGTGACCGTTGCGTTCGCTGAATCTTGTGTCAAATCGGATAGCCCCACTCTTGAAAGTTGCGCGTCCAAGTCCCGGCGACACGTTGACGACTCTTCTCATCCAGCGGCTGATAGTAATTCTTTTGATATCCCGTCAGTGATTTGACGTAGGACGTAAGAGTCGGATGAAAGGCATCGAACCCGGAAAGCGATAGCTGGTCGTAGATGCCTTGCATCACATTGACCGGATCGCGTTCCAGCTCGTCAAATCGAATTTCGCAGTAGTTTTCCTCCGGGATCAGTTTCACGTCTTCGAAGAATGCGTCATACATTGTCCGATAGCGTGACAGAATCCCGTCGTCGATCGTTGCAAGGCTTGGCTTTTGCAGATACGTGTACCAAATCGCCGTGTCGAAGAAGTGTCTTTGCGATTGAAAAACACTGTAGGGGTTGCGATGGATGTGTACGAATCTCGCCTCGGGAAACATTTCCAACAGCAATGGAATACGCGCAGTGTGCGCAGGAGATTTCAGCAGCAATGCGGTTTGCTTGTTCAACGAAAGCTTCTTGCAGAACCAGACGAACGCCTCTTTCCAATGTTCCGTTTCCGACTTCGGTGCGTCACGAAAGGTGAGATATTGCGAGTAATGGTCAAAACGATTTGGAAAGCTGATTCCCAGATAGGGCGAGCACAAGGTCATCAGGAGTGGCGCGAACTCATCTTCCTGCGGGGATTGAAAGCTGAGAGTCATATTGTCCATCGGTCGTGTCGGTGGGACTAGCCAAGCGAAACGGCGTGTGATCACTTCTTCGGTAGTTAGAAATGTGCGTGGATTGACCACTTGATACGTGTTGGCAAAGCTGAACTGAGACGTATCCTGTGCGAACAAATTGTGGAGCAACGTCGTTCCGCTACGCCAATGCCCGAGGATGAATAACGGAGGCTTCCGAATTTGGGCATTGTCGATCGCATTACCATATCGGCGGCGTTCTTTCCGCCAGTTCCAAGAATTCACCAAGCTAGTGAGTGTGATAAACGCGGCACGGTGCCAGTATGTGGGTGAGACCGCGAACCGGTTCTGCCGCAGTAGACGCCACCAGTCTCCAGTGGTGATTCCTGCTAGGTAGTTGTGGCCGATGCTCCAGCGGTGTTTCAGTTGGCTCTCCATCACAGCGAAGCGGGCTGACGACGTTTTCCGATCAGCTTTGATAGAAGCACACCGAGCACGACACCAATGATCAGGGAGATAGCGACCGCCAAGTAGATTGCCTGCTTTGCCGCTGTTAGTACAGGATTGTCGATAAGATTGCCCGAGACGTGATAGGTCGCGAGCTTCCACTGGCCATCCGTTTTCAGCAGAGTCGCAGACCAACGGTTTTCCAGATCAAATTCCATTCCCAGCCACTTGTAATGGGGAACCGATGTGCCATGCGCGATCGCAGTATTAGATCCTGGCAGAATCGTGACGTTGTCTGAAGTGGGCCGCTCGGTGTATCCCTGAAAGATATTTTCGCCTCCCGGACTTACTTCAGAGAGAAAATCACGCAGACCATCGTGTCCTTGAGCGACTTGGTTGGTTTGCCAAATCGTTACAACGTCCGGGAGAACGTATTTGATCTGCTCTTCGACGTCACCGGCAATGACCGCTTCGGTCAGCGCTTCGCGAAGTTGCAGGAGTTGTTCACGATCAGCTTTCTGCGAAGATTCGTTACCGTTATCGGTTGTGAACGAATCCTGCGCCTGCGTTTCGCTGATCGTTACGATGGACAACAGCAGTACAAACTTATGGAAAAGGAGATTCCTGATCATGGTTGACCTTCCGTTGAAGATGAGGTTTTTGTGCAGACGTGACCCTGGCCGCCATCAATAAGGATCGTTGTTCCATCGGCGATGCGGCTGGTCGCATGCTCAACCCCCAGCACCGCGGGAATTCCATATTCACGGCAAATGATCGCCGCGTGAGAGAGCAAGCCTCCGGTTTCGGTCACGACACCGCCGGCGCGATCGAGAACTGCAGTCCAACCGGGGTCGGTATAAGGGCAGACCAGGATCTGTCCTCGAGGCATCTTGGACGCCTCTGCGACGCTGAACGCAACGGTTACCGGCGCGGCGAGCGTTCCGGGGCTCGCTGCAATCCCTACCATTTCATCGTTCCGACCGACCCGATTGAAATCAAATCCTGTCCCAATCTCGTTCGGCGGCCGGAAGTTACGGTAGCTTTCGTAAATCTTTCGATTGTTTTGAATGTGTGTTCGATCATCGCCGCAGATCTCATAGTAAGTCTGAAAAAAAATCGAATCCCCCAGTCCGCGGCGGCAAGCGATTTCCAATACGCTACGGCGGAGCAAATAATAAAACTGGTTCGAGTAGTCGCGCAGTTGCTCGCGGAGCCACAGGAAATGTCGCAGGCGATCGAGCTTGCGACCAAAACTCGCCCGCTTACGACGAGGGAGACTTTGTAGTGTCGCGTCGCGCGCGGCTTCGTAGATAGGTCGCGGGTCATTGCCAGCCGACGCGGGTAATTCAGCCAGCATCTGTTGTACAAATGGTCGGTCTTCATCCCATCGTGGATGGATCAGATCAAATCCAATGCGGTAGTGATGAGGATAGGCGTCGATCACACTCGCCATTTGTTGCTTGGTGCGATTCTGAATCCCCTGAGCCATTCGAATTGGCTCCACATGGCGAAGCGGTGGGAGCGCCGAAACCAGAGAACCGTAGTCTGCATTCGGAAAGGAACTCATGAAATCAAGCTTTGCCAAAGAGGCGGCAAAGATGGTTCGAAAATACGTTTTCTCGATCTCAAAGTAAACGGTCTCGATCAATGCTTGGAATTCTGCCTCGACATCCTGTTGAAACAGTCGGCTTTCCTGCAAGCGTGATTCGATCGGCTGGTTCAACAATTCCTCAGCGGCCACGCGTTGGGACCGAAAGAACTTCTTGATTGCGAATACAGTGGGAATTGCCCGCAGGATTCGCAGCAGCGTCACGGGGGTCACCTGGCCATCGTCGTCATAGTTGATCTGCACGCTCAGGTCCTGATCAAACTCGCGTTCGACAAATCCTGGCAGGGCGTAAATGCATTGTTTGACTGCACCAAGATTCCAGTACGGTCGTCCAAAAAACATTTTGCTCGCTTCAAAGTCGCTCCGGAAAAGTTTTAGCTCGCGTAGTGTGTTCTTCAGTGAGTTATCCCAAACGAGTTTGTACAGAGACCACATCAATGGCGTGCAAACGCTACTCGAAACACCGCCATCGCGGAAATCAGCATTGGTCCACTGACCAGCTTCACCAGCAAACCCGATCCGCGAGACTGGACGTGATTGCAACACGAAGATTTCGCCTGACTCAATCGCGAACTCGACGTCTTGTGGCGTTCCAAAATGGTGGCCGATCGCTTCCGCAAGCCGCTCAATCTTTTCACGATACTTCTCCAGCAACGGGTGGTTGCTAGGGAGCGGTTTCTGGTGGCCTGCTAACAACCCGTCGGCCAATCCCGGACAGGCTTCCACGACGATTTCCTCGGCACCGGTCACTGGATTTACGGTAAAGACGACTCCTGCTAGTTCCGGCTGGACCATCTTCTGGACGATCACTTCCATTCGCATCGAATTCGGTGGAATGTTCTGCTGACGGCAGTAGTGGAGGACTGACGGTTGATCCAATGAGGCGTGACACATTGCAACCGCGTTGCGAACTTCTTCAACTGTTTTCAGGTTCAGAAAACTATCGAACTGCCCTGCGAACGATGCCGTCTCGCCATCTTCAACAGAAGCAGAAGACCGAACCACCAGCGGCGTTCCCAACTGCGCGACAACATCCTCGATCTCTGTTGGGGAGACAACAAACTCAGGTACCCGAAAACCGGCAGTCTGCAATTCGCGTAGCGTTGCCGCTTTTCCACCCACTTGCTGCGTCAAGCTGGGTTGCCTCGGATCGCTCAATGATTCAGTCAGCACGCTCATGAAGTTGTTTTTGGATAACAAGTACTGATGGACCGACGCTCCGCAACGGTGAATCCATGCCGGGCAGCAACCTCGGAAATCTCAAAAGCGCGTTGCGAGGAGGAACGCCCTCTCCAGTGGATCCTTTGGTCCGCATCAAGGCCAAGCAGCAAGCCTTCCGCCATGCATCCGTACGTAAACCCAGGCGGCAGTGGAAAACCGGGAATCTGTAATGTTTCTTTGCCCGGTAGGGATGCAATCGCACCGGGACAAACGGTTACCTCAGGAAGATCATCGCAGATGCGAGGTTGCAGGGTCGCGGGAACGGAGGCGTCACAAACAATCGCGTCGGAATGAAGGCAATCGGCGCTGAGTGGAGTGGTCGTGCCATTCGTGGCACAAACCACGACATCGGCTTCTTCGATTGCTTTCAGATTCGTTGCAACTCGCGCACCTCGAATTCCGCTGGCAACTTTGTTGAGTCGCTCAGTCGAATTAGCACGCCCGCTGCCAACCAAGATGCATTGCTTATATTCTGGAGCCATCATTGCGGCGCAGGTGCTGGCGATATCACCCGCCGCACCCACGATTCCGAGCGTCAGTTCGTTCGGATCCCAAGATCGCTGATGCAATTCTGCTCGAACGGCTTGCCCGACCAGCGCAGCGGAATAGTTGCTGCCGGCAGTGATTTGCATCCCATGGTCATCAAGGCTCTCACCTCGACGAGTGACAATTGAGGTGAACTGGCCCAGCGTCACTACATTGCAGCGAAGTGTCGCCGCTACGTTAACCGCTTTTTGCACCAGTCGCCTGGAATTGATGAGATGTTTGCCGCGAGCATGATCCAGCATCCACTGTGACGTGACAGGCAATAGAATCGGGTGAAGGCGTACTACCTCATCCGTCTTGGAGCGGATATCGACCGAGTCCATTACGACGGGCTCGCAGAGCGACGACCAACGTTCGCAAAAACCGTTCTTTTCTTCCGCCGTCAATTCCATCAGACCGGGATCCAAATGAGCGAGATCGGATGGATCAATTAAATGAAACACCCAAGCGACGCGACGAATTCCCGATTGACTGGCATCAATTGTCTTTGCTGCTGGCAGCGAATGCTTCTGGCCAAAATGATAGATTGGATTCTTCGCCGCATTTTCCGACGGCACGGGTTCGAGTTGCCTCGTCGGACGAGCTAGAAATCGCGTGAGGCCAACAACATCGTTCGCAGCCAATTTCTGGCAAACGTCCCGCCACGCAGCGACCAGTTGCTGCAGTCGCTCGCGTCCTATCAGCAATGAAGGCTGGAGGCGTATTGTTGATGGATCACTCAAGGTGGGGGCAACACGGATGTGATGTTGGGAGAGCAGAAATCCGGCGACCATCGGACCGAGCAGTTGACGGTCGGCAAGGTGGTTCATGATGAATCCGGAATTCAGTTTGGAATGCCGCAATTGCACTCCGATCATCAGCCCTCGACCACGCACGTCAGCAATCACATTGGGGTACTGCTCTTGCAGCGTTCGCATTTGTTGCAAAAGATAACGGCCTTGCCTGCGACAAGCCGCAATGACACCGTCGTCAATGAGTTCCAGCACCTTTAAGGCGACCTGGCAAGAAAGCTCGTCATCGGCAAACGTACTGCTATGAAGTAAATCAAAATCCCGCCTATATCGATTACGTTCAATCAACAACGCCGAAATCTTGGCGAGGCCGCCGCCAAGTGCTTTGGAGAGGATGATGTAGTTGGGGGAGATATCTTGCGCGGTGCTTGCCAGGAACGCCCCGGTGCGTCCCAAGCCAGTCTGGCATTCATCGGCAATCAATGGAACATTCCGAGCGGCGCACAATTGCGCTGCCAGCCGTAAAAATTCATCAGCCATTGGCCGGACGCCAGCTTCGCCCTGAATGGGTTCGAAAATAAATCCGGCAAGATCCTGCACGCTTTCGAACGCCTCCCTCAACTGATTTAGGTCGCCCGGAGCCACGCGAACAACATTGGCCAGGATTTGTGAAAACGGCTGCACAAATCGTGGGTTGGCGGTGATATGAAGCGACCCCAACGTCTTGCCGTGAAAGGCACCCTGCAAAGCAATGAAGGTTCGTCCTCCCGTTTCAAGCATCGCATGTTTCAACGCTGCTTCAACCGCTTCGGTACCAGAATTGGCTAGGATCGTGCAGTAATCGCCCTTGATCCGCGCGTTCAACGTGTCGGCCAGCTGCAAGGCTCCTGGTCGGATAGATCCCTGAACGTGATTTGGCTGGCCCGCTTCAAGAAACTGTGTGATCGCCTTGGTAATTTCTGGATGGCGATGCCCTAATGACAAAACGCCATAGCCGCCGACCATGTCAACGACTTCGATCTCCTGTCCATCGCTGCGACGATAGTACAGCAAGTCACCTTCGCCACGGTGGTAAATAACATCAAGGCCGACCGCACTCAGGAAACCTTGCAAGCCGGGTTTGTGGCGAGTGATTGAGTGATCATTGGAATGGGAATCAACTCGGATTGCGCCGTTGGTCTGCCGGGA
The DNA here is from genome assembly GCA_029213145.1 of Rubripirellula sp. Lineage (GTDB taxonomy): Bacteria > Planctomycetota > Planctomycetia > Pirellulales > Pirellulaceae > Rubripirellula. Next base: position 29,563 of record JARGNK010000060.1, read on the forward strand.
ATCCGGAGGCGATCCAGAAAGAATTTCATGTGTGCCACGATTGCCGAGCAGATCGATTTGTTGTCGCTGTTTCAATTACCGAAGCCTCCATTCAAATGCCAGCGGTCAATTTCCAGTGTACCAGACCCTGCGGTAGGCGAGGTTGCGGTTGCAGCTTTAGAGTTCTTGTACACTCCGATTTAGAGCCCGAAGTCGTCAAACGGTTTCGGCACAATTTCTCATTCACACGGAACCTGCGTACCAGACAGCAATGGCAGCGGGCAGCGTGACCGCACGTTGAAGCAGTGCGCGATCCTCGGGATTTGTGGATTTTCTTCAGCCTTGGAGAACCCGTTTCTTGAACCTTGGAGAACCCGTTTTTCAACCTTGGAGAGCCTGTTCTTCAACCTTCGAGACCCAGCGTCAGAGAGCAAGCGTCGGCAACCCAAACCCAGCGACCCAGAGCGAGAGTGATCCAGGGCCAATACGTGCTCCAGGTTCAGTACGTCCGCGGAACGAGACACTTTTATCTGCCTCGGTATGGAGGCATGATGGACGGCAGATCTAAATATGCGTAGTTTGGCAATGGGCTAGAGGAAGAGAACGAAGTTCTTCATTTGGATTACACCGTTTCAAACAGAAGCTCTTGTTCACTGTGCGACATTGACTCAAGCAAACAGCTCTCTCCGAGCCTCACCTTGATTTGCCATCTTGAACGGTCGGCCACTGGCACTTTTTTCCTCATAGTTAGGGTCAATGCCGAGACGCCAAGCGATCGTGGCGTTGAAGTCGATTACGTCGAGGACATCTTCGGCAGCCGTTTGGCCATCCTTGGTTGTGGTGCCATAAACCTGTCCCGCCTTGACCCCAGCCCCGGCCATGAGGCAGGTGAAGCCGTCCGGATGATGGTCCCGCCCCTTGTTGGGGTTCACTTCAGGCTTCCGACCAAACTCGGTTGAAACAACGACCAGCGTCGATTCCAAGAGTCCTTTTTGGGTGAGGTGGTTAAGCAGTGAAGATAAGCCCTTGTCAAGTTTGCTCGCGTTGGAGGGGAGCTTGCCGTATATGTTGTCGTGATAGTCCCAGCCACCAAGTTCCACTTTGACAAATCGCACGCCGCGTTCTACGAGGCGGCCAGCCAGCATGCAACTGCGACTGAATTCCTGCTTGTCGTACAAACGAACAATGCTCTCACTTTCGTTTTCCAGCGCGAAGGCATCGATATCCTTTGAGTTCATAAACTTAAGTGATCCTAGATAGGTATCAACGTAGGCCCGCGTTTCTTTGGTGCTGTGGTCTTGAGCGAAATCCGCATTCAATGTGTTGAGTATCCCAAGTCGCTCTGCGAACTTGCTCTGTGTTACTTTCGGGTTTCGATTAACAAAGTCGATACCCGCACTCGTGTTTTTGACGGGCAATGCAGCCCATTGGCCTGGAAAAAAACCGGCAGTGCCAGCACTACCTTTTCCAATGCTAACAAAGTTCGGCAGGCTGTCTTGTTCGGTTGTAAGACGCTTGCTGATCCAAGCCCCAAGCTCGGGATGCGTCACCGATGAACGTGGATCGTAGCTGGTCAGCATCTTATAAATCCCCGCCGGGTGGGCACCCTGGTTGGATTTCATCGAATTGATTACCAGCAATTTGTCCATCTGTTGAGCGAGCGTTGGGAAGTAATGACTCACTCGGACGCCATCAACATTGCTGTTGATGATTTTGGAATTGCCTCGGACCGATTGCTCAACCTCCAGATTGAAGCTGTCGTATTGGCTCAATCCTCCGGAAAGGAAGATGTTGATCACCGACTTGGCTTTTGGTGCTGACGTTACTGCGGAATTTGCGTTCAAGAAAGGCAGTGACATGCCTGTCATTCCGACGCTGTAAATAAATTTTCGACGGTTCATCTTGCTATTTTGCTATTTTGCAAATCTGAATTCGTTGGAATTGAGCAGGGCCCAGATCAGGTCGTCCTGCTCGTGGGCCACCAATGCTCTCTCTGATGCTTTCGGCAAACGACCTAGGATTGCTTTCCAGATGACTTCCATCCGTTGGTCGGGATTCGTGATGCCTTCCAGTTTTCGATGAAGGTAAGCGAGTGGCTGTGACATGATTTCATGCTCTAGATGGCCATTCATCAAATAGAGGATTTGTGGGATGTTCGGTTCTTTGTTTGCGCCATCGATCAATTCGCGATCAGACTTGCCCAACAGCATCGCGACCTCATGTGAACCATCAACGTGGCCGTAAGTCGAGACCCGCCATAAATGTTTCGGGCCCATGTCGCCATTACGTTTCTTTGCCGCTTTTTCCTCGCGTTTCTGGAAGGCGGCGCGCCCAGGTCCCTTGATCGAATAGTCCACGAAATCTTGCACATTCATCTTCTGTGCCTTTTCGTAGAAGTGCGTAAAACCGTCCCACTGAAATTCGGTCGGCACGTACTGGTCTGGATCTTCCGTTTTGAGGCTTAGGAATGAATCCACAATGGCTTCGGCAGAAAGTCTTCGGACGATGGGGCCATCCAATACATAGTCTGGGCCATCTGCGTTTAGCGTCGCCGCTCTGCTCTGGTAAGCCCTGCTGTTGAAGAGGACACTCAGGAATCGTTTCAGGTCGTAGCGAGATGCCTTCATGATGGCGACCAATTCCTCTGTTAGTTCAGGATGAGGTCCCATGTCGTCCGGTGATAAGCTGCCCAGCGGACCGACCAGTTCCGTCCCCATCACTTGGTGCCACAAGCGATTCACGATGGATTTTGTGAAGAGGGGGTTATCCGACGATACCATCCAGTCGGCGAGGGATTCACGCGAGTTGATCGGGGGTCCCGCGTTTTTGTGGTTGAGCGTGTCAAGCTCCGCTTTGGTGACTTTATGGTTCAAATTAGGCATCTCGCCGAACAGAACGTTGGCTTCCATGACTTCATGAGGCTTGCCATCGTCATACTGATAATCATGCGGCAGCCGCATGAACCCCGTTCCGTTTCCATGGATTGCGGCATGCTTCACGCGAACAGATTCTCGGTAGACAATCCATTCATCAAAGCTTTTGTTCTTAAGAATCCTCCGATCCTTGGCATACTTCTTTTCCAAGTTTGCGGTTGGATCGACTCGCAGGTGAGTTTTTGAGCTGAAGGCGGCAAGCTTATAGAAATCTTTTTGCGTCCAGATATCGAACGGGTGATCGTGGCATTGAGCGCATTCGATGCTGAGACCCAGGAACGTTTTCACTGAATTCGCAAGATGATCCAAGGGCATCGATTCGCGTGCGTAAAAGCCAGTCGCCCCATTGCCAGGCTTGTAAAGCGGGCCACCGGCGTTGATCAATTCGTGTGCCATCTGATCGTAGGGCTTGTTGGATCTCAGCGATTCCTTGATCCACTGCGCGTAGTTCCCGGGGTGGTGCAGTTTGTCCCCAACGTATTTCACCCGCAACAGGTCAGCCCAGTAGTTGTACCAATGGCTTTGGTAGCCTTTGGAATGAAGAAGCTTGCGGATCAAACCGGCACGTTTGTCGGGGTCTTTATCCTCGATAAACATTTCCAGTTCGTCGATTGTTGGAATGCGGCCGATGGTATCGAGATAGACACGGCGACAGAACGTGTACTCATCAATTCCAGGGCGGCGGTCTTGACCAACCTGATCCACCTTTGCACGCACCAACTGATCAATCCGTTGGGATTGCTCCGATTGATCTGCTGATTGGGCAACCGCTACCGAGACGCTTGCGGCCAAGCAGCATAGCAGTGTCAGGAATCTTGTCATTTGTTGGTAAAGTAAATAGGCGTAACAGCGATAGGATGCGGGCGATGCATGGTGGTCAAAGATTCAATTTTCAGACGCTTTCATCTCGTCCAGGCTTAGCTTGCCGTCCCCATTGGAATCGAGTCTTTGAAACCGCCTGGTCAGCGCTTGTACATTGCGACCCTTCGGATTACCGATTAATTCCTCTAGTGTGATTACCCCATCGTCATTGCGGTCCCGATTTTGGAAGAATTCGTCTTTAGAACCGCGGGCTTTTTCCTTTGTGCCA
>JARGNK010000060.1:33664-38315 GCA_029213145.1 Rubripirellula sp.
GTGCCAACCTTTTTCTGCGTGCCAGCCTTTTTCTGCGTGCCAGCCTTTTCCTTTGTGCGAGTTGGTATCGCGGCGGCTGGTTTCTCAAAATTCATCACCGCCGGAGTTTCCGCTGCGGTTTGTTTTAGGGGAAGTTGATCTGCTGGTGGATATTCCGTGTTTACGCCGGAAAGGTGATCAAGCAATTCGGTTTTAAGTGATGTGTAAACCTCTGGAAGCTTCGTTCTCAGGTCATTCTGCTCGGCGACATCCTGGTTGAGGTCAAAGAGTGCGAGGTCGGTTCGCTTCAGTTCGGTGGCGAGCGCCTGCCAATCCGGGGAGTGCTCTCTTCCGACCTGACTCCACAGTTTGTAGTCTCCCTTTCGGAGTCCGATGTTTCCCCACAACTCAAAGATCATGGTCCGCTCAGGAAGACCTGTTTTTCCGAGGGAAAGCATATGCGGCATCAGCGACATTCCGCGAACTGGATTCTTTCCGTTTGTTTTTGGGACTTGGATGCCCGCTGCATCGAGCACGGTGGCAAAGATATCACAATGCATGGCCTGATCACTCGAGACCATGCCTTCGGGCAGTTGGCCTTTCCAGTTCATCAGGAACGGCACGTTGAGTCCACCTTGATAGGTCGTTGCCTTTCCTCCGCGAAACGGCCCGTTGTTACCCGGGAAATTGCCACCGATCGTGCCGTCCGCCATCGTGCATCCTCCATTGTCACTGACGAAGACAATCATCGTGTTCTCGGTCACATTCAGCTCATCGAGCAGATCTACCAACTGTCCGATATTGTGATCCATGTGCTCGAGTAGCGCCACGTAATCGCTGCGCAAGAAGCTGACACCACGTTTCAAAGCTTTGTCCACCCAAGCCTCTGGAGCAGAAGCGGGCTTTGACTCGTCGATTCGAAGTGGACCATGTACCGCGTTGTAGGCTAGGTAGCAGAAGAAAGGCTCCTTGTTGCCGACGTTCTCGCGAATGAACGTTTCTGCCCAATTGGTGAAGAGCTCGGTTGCGTGCCCTTCGGAGGTGCGATCTGGTTCCCGATTGTGCATAAACTTGGATCTTTGTTGGGTAATCCAATAGGGATGGGCCCCACCTAGAAAGCCGCGAAACTCATCGAATCCACGATCGTTCGGAACTTCTCCGTCTAGTGAGCCCATGTGCCATTTACCGAAGGCTCCCGTCTTGTAGCCAGCTTCGGAAAGGTGTTCCGAAAGCATTTTCACATCGCGTTTGATGCCGCGGTATCCTGGCGATCCCAACGGTTGTTGGCCGGGGCCACGCCACATGCCATTCTCTGTCGAGTATTGTCCGGTAAACATGCAGGCACGAGACGGTCCGCAAAGGGGCACCGTGTGGTAATTCGGAAAACGTACACCACTGACAGCTAGACCTTCCAAGGTTGGCAGTCGCACTTCTGTATTGTCCCAATTGGACGGCAGATCACCCCAGCCATGATCATCCGAAACGATGAACAAAATATTGGGCAGAGGCTGATGGCGTTCACCGCTTTCCCGGTCAGTTTGAGGCTCAGCCGCAGGTAAGGCGATTGACGCAGTTGCGAGGAGTGCCAGGAGGAAAAAGTTTTTCATGTGATGCATTCAGTATGTTTTCGAAATTGCTCGGCAGCACGGGAAACGGCCGATTTTCGGTTTAGCCTTTGGAGCTATCAACGACTTGGATTATCAACGCCCTGGATTTCCAACGCAGCATGATTTTATCCAGCGAGCTATCGTAGGGAACGCCAGCATGGAAGATGCCGATTTGCGGTGGGAAGTTTAATTTGCGTTCTTCAAATCCGGATTGTAGGTGATATTGCATTTGACGAGTCGGCGATTGAGAACATCCATGACAAAAAGTTTGTCCTTCCATACTGCCAGACCGGAAATGCTTCCCAGTGGTAACTCGGGATGCGGATACGCGCTCCCCTTGCCTTTGCAGTCTGCGTTGCCGTAACTGCCAAAGTCACCAACGAGCTTGCCTGTGTCGGTATCTACAATCTGAACGCTATGTTTGGTCGCGATGTAGATGTAGCCATTGTCATCCAAAGCCTGGTTGACGCGATGCGTGCTGCAAATGCAGTGAGGATTTGGCGGGATGAAACCCATTCCATGGTCGCCATCCCAGGGCTGCGACCAAAGTGGTTCTCCGCCGGTTGGTGCAAACTTTGATAGAGCAAACGACCTCATCGGGTATCGCTTAGGTTTTCCCGCCTTGGCGCGGTCGACACGTTCTTCGAAGGGTCTGCCATTGGCGGGAATGTGGACGATGTAAAGGAAACCATCCTTATCAACCTGAATGCCCTTCACGCTAGTAAGATCGAGAAGCGCCTTTTGTTTCAGTTCGCCGGAGGAGTCATAGATGTCGAGTTGTCGGTGCAGGGCAAAGTTCGGCAACATCATTCCGAGCTCCCGGTACCGATCCTGTTTGTTCATATAGTAGATATTGCCTTCACGATCGATGTCCATCCCGGAGTAGATATCCCACCAGCAAGTCAATTGTTTTCTGAGATGGGCTTTCTTGTAAAACCTGCCTTTGACGGGGGTGGCATCGACAAGCAACTCATTCGTACCGGTGGACGCGAAGGGAATCGGCTTGCCAACGCGGTCAAATCGCAGAATGCTGATTCCCTCCTCTCCGAGTTTCCACCGGTAGACTTTGCCGTCTTTTCCAAAGACGGAGTCCAAAAACAGCGGTTCCTCCGGATGAGGGAAACCACGTTCCAGATTGGTTGCGCCCCACGGTGAGATAAGTCCACTCTCCTCAATGTCGATGAAGTAGGAATCCCACTTCTTCAGAATGCTTCCCTGTTGATCGAGGCGATAGACCGTGCCGAACTTCTTGTGACGATATCTAGCGTCGTCTTCCACATAGACGTGCCCGGTTTCAGGATCGATATTCAGGATGGGCATCCCGCTATCTTGCCGGGGATTCGATAATGTATTGTTGTCGTCCTCCCATTGCATCTGGAGAGAAAGGTCTTCCCCCGACAATTGCTGCAGACTTCCTGGGCCGTCACCGTTGGCTACCCAGACCAGCGGCGGCGACGCGCCAGAATCGATGGCGATCTGCATCACATAGGGATGCACAGGGGCCGATTTGGCCAGCAACTCCGGCACCTTCCAACTTTGCAACTTGATCACTTTACGCGGCGGCGGAAGATCTTCGAAGGCCGACCGATGCAAGGCATCCTGTACGAACCTGATGCTGCCTTCAGTCCTTAAGTCTTTAGGCCTTTCCTGAGATCCGACGAGCACATAAAGGCATTTGTCACGATCGACGGCTAGTGCCGTCGGATCAAAGATCCGTTGCTTCTTTCCGTTGTCCAGATAGTGCGTAATCGTTGCGACCTGTTTGCCGTCGATCGTGCAAACTTGTAGCCGGTTGTTTCCCGCATCCGCGACGATCATGTATTCTCGGTCAACGACGATCCCGCTGGCCTCTTTAAACCCGCCGACCACCCCCTGTTTCTCGACCTCGGGACCGGGCTTCAGGCCAAGTTTCCACACGTCACTGCTTCGCTCTCCATCGATCGGGAAATGGTAGCGGGCTTTGTTGACTCCACCTTCCAGGTTGTAGTGGTGGTACTTCGCCTCGAAGGAACTTTGGCCTCCCGAGACATACATCGCACCGTCAGGGCCAAAGTGAATGTAAGGATATCGCAACGAACCAAACGGAAGATAATTCTCGATCGCGCTTCCCCTGGTTCCACTTACATGAACTGCATAGCCCGAATTCCAACCTTCTTCGGGCAGGCTGCCATCGGTTCCCATTCGCATCAGTTTGCCTCGGTAGAGATCCGAGATAACGAGGTCACCATCCGGTGCCAGTGCTAACTTTTTATGAGAATCCCAAAACGTGCCGTAAAACGATGGTTCACCCCAGCTTAGGTCAAACTTGGGAATGATTAGTTCGGTTTCGCCCTCCCGCACGACCTCTTGGGTAATGTCCCGCACGCTTGAATAAGGCAGGGTGGGATTAAGCGGCATAATGGTTCTCAAATACGCGCCGGTCCGATCAAAAACACGCACTTCCCCAACCCCTCCGACCCTTTTGGGTTCGCAAAGCACAAAGAGTTCGCCTTTTTGTTGATCAACTGTAATGTCCCAAATAATCCCACACGCATGAGGATCTCCCTCGAGAAAGAAGTCCTCCAGTTCCAGCCGAACCTCGCCTGTCGTCCCAGGATGCATGGAACCCGGTCCAAGCTCGATCGTCGGAGTCCCGTTTTGTTGTGCCGGTGCCTGCCTAGCGGAAAGCACCAGAACCAGAATCGCAGCTATTGCAAACTGAAATAAGATTGTGTTCTTTTGAACCACGCATCGGTTGAACATCGGCGATTTCCTTACGGTGTGATATTGCGTATCGCAGTGACGCCCGCGTTGACTTAACGAATCGGTCGGACAGATTCGCTCTCTTGTAGTCCGCTGTAGCACGTTGGACGGTTCTAACCGGCATGTGCGGGGCGGTGTCTGATGATTTGGCATGATGGTGCTTGGGGCGTGGATGTCCCGGCGGGGATGTCCCGGCGGGGATGACGAGTCTGCTGCTGACTGGATACTATTAGCAAGGGATGCGACGTAGCCCGCAGGGGCAAAGTCGATCATCGCCGCACCGAGATTAACAGGTCTTCGTTTTTCTGGGACGAATTCTTTCA
>JARGNK010000061.1:0-11236 GCA_029213145.1 Rubripirellula sp.
AGCTTGCCGTTCGGCAACGGCCATTTGGACGTTTTCAAAGACTGTCTTCGATTCATCCAGAGGCGGTTCCTGTGACAGGTATCCGGCGGTAAAACCAGATGCAAGTCGGGCGGTTCCTTCGAAGTCGGTGTCCTGTCCGGCCATGATGCGCATCAGCGTCGATTTACCGGCGCCATTGGGGCCGAGCACACCGATCTTCGCTCCCGGATAGAAAGCCAACCAGATGTTGTCGAGTACGGTTTTCTGGCCGTGTTTCTTGGTGAGGTCTTCGACTTGGTAAATGTACTGACGATTCATCAGTGCGATCGATCCTTGTTATTCCCATTCGATGGTCGCGGGCGGTTTGCTACTGATGTCGTAGCAAACTCGATTGACGCCTTTGACCTCATTGATAATTCTGGAACTCATTCGAGCAAGCAGGTCGTACGGCAAGCGACTCCAGTCGGCTGTCATGAAATCGTTGGTGTTCACGCTGCGTATCGCGATTGCATTGTCATAAGTCCGAGCGTCACCCATTACACCGACACTTTGGACAGGCAGCAGCACGGCGAACGATTGACTTGTTTCGCGGTACAGGCCAGCATTTTGAATCTCTTCGACAACGATGGCGTCAGCTTCCCGCAACACGCTCAATTTGTCTCGCGTGATTTCGCCCAGGCAACGGACTGCCAAGCCAGGTCCGGGGAATGGATGCCGCCAAACTAGCGATTCCGGCAAGCCGAGTTCCAATCCCAAGCGACGCACCTCGTCCTTGAACAAATCCCGCAGTGGTTCAATCAACTCGAAACCTAGCTCGTCAGGTAAACCACCAACATTGTGGTGCAGTTTGATGGTTGCTGCGGGGCCATCGGGGTCCGCTCCACTTTCGATCACGTCGGGGTAAAGAGTGCCCTGTGCCAAGAAGTGTGCGTCTTCGATTTTTGTGGCTTCGGCTTTGAAGCAGTCGATAAAGGCGTGACCGATGCGGCGGCGTTTTTCTTGAGGTTCGCTGATGCCAGCCAAGTCGGCCAAGAACCGATCTTCGGCGTCAACTACATGCAGGTCAGTTTTGAAATGTTCGGTGAATTCATGAATGACCATGCTCTGTTCATCTTTTCGAAGCAGGCCATTGTCGATCAAGATGCAGGAGAGTTGCTTTCCAATCGCTCGATAAAGAATCGCGGCGACCACGCTCGAATCAACACCACCGCTCAATCCGCAGATCACGCGTCGGTTGCCAACTTGTTGACGAATTCGTGCGATGGTGGCTTCGGCGAAGTCTCCAAGTCGCCAAGTTGGTTCGCACTGACAAATCCCGCAGACGAAGTTCTCCAGTAGTTTGCCACCGAGTGGGGTGTGCGTGACTTCGGGATGAAATTGAATTCCAAAGACTGGTCGTTCTCGGTGACGGATCGCGGCGTAGGGGCAGGTGCCCGTTTGCGCCAGTGGTTCAAACGTGTCACTGACCGATGAGATTTGGTCGCCATGACTCATCCAGACATCGATTTCCTCGGGAAGGCCGGCAAACAGATCTTCCGTGCTCCCGATCTGGCATTTAGCGGGGCCGTATTCTCGTGATGGTGTGTTGTCTACTTTGCCACCGAGTGCTTCGCAGGTCAGTTGCATTCCGTAGCAGATTCCCAAGACAGGGATTCCAAGTTCGAATAGACCCGGGTCGCATTTTGGCGCACCCTCTTCGTAAACGCTCGCGGGACCGCCTGAGAGGATGATGCCCTTGGGAGCGATCTCAGCCAATCTCGCCGCGTCGATATCATGCCTTAGAATCTGGCAATAAACATTCAATTCGCGGACTCGTCGAGCAATCAGCTGCGCGTACTGGGAGCCGAAATCGAGAACAACAATTCTCTGCTCGGTCAGTTCTTCGGCGGGATGGTCGACAACAGCCACGTCAGTTTTTTCTTGGTCAGGCATAACGGTTTGCACCACCCGTAAGGTGTCGCCGGATGTAATCCCGAAGTGTAGAAAATGGGCCTCGGATTCCCAAGGGGCCGTCGAATGGTTCGGCTTCCTTGGATCGGGCTGAATCGGCGGCGGCGGCTAAATGTCCGATTGTTGCTTGCCGTTGACGCGGCCTGGCTTGCGAAGCACTCGAACTGCGGATCGGAAAATCGAATGAGAATCTTGCTGACAAACGATGACGGAGTCTACGCACCTGGACTCGCGGCGCTGGAGCAGCAGCTGCGGCACTTAGGCGAAGTGGTGGTGGTGGCTCCGGCCACCGAGCAAAGCGGCGTCGGGCATTCGATCACGTTTCTGACGCCATTGACCTGTAAATCGATTCACCGCGAGGGACGGCACTGGGCGTGGGCCGTTGATGGGTCGCCAGCTGACTGCGTGAAGTTGGCAATCGGCGAATTGTTTAAAGACAATCCGATCGATTTAGTCGTCAGCGGCATCAATAATGGTCTGAATGCCGGCATTAACGTGTTGTACAGCGGAACGGTCGCTGCCGCGGTCGAGGGGGCCTTTTTCGGGGTCACTAGCGTGGCCGTGTCGTTGGAGTACGACGAGGACGCTGATTTTCAGTCGGCTGCCGTTCTGGCGCGGAATGTGATCGGGGGCATCGTGAAGCAGCCCGACTCCTATGGTCAGTTGTTCAATTTAAATATTCCTACGGTGGCCACTGAATCCCCCGCTGAGGTCAAGGTCGTTCCGATGGGTCTCGCCCAGTACGGGCGGGAGTATGAGCGACGGCAGGACCCTAATGGCCGCGATTATTACTGGGCTTTGTGGACCGAGCCGCCTCAGCCTCCGCCTGAAACGGCCGATGTTACGGAACTGCGGGCTGGCAATGTGACGCTTACCCCGCTTCATTTCGACCTGACCGAGGAGCGGTTAATGCGTGCGATGCAAGGTTGGAATTTGAAGGTCTAGCGAGCGTTTATATCGGTCAGGCGGTTTGGTCGGCTGACGCAAACGTCGTCTCGGTCGGCTGACGTCAGATTTGCTCCGCCAGCGGCATATACGGGGCATCCCCTTTCGAATGGAGGACAGGGGAAGTAACATTTTTTCACGTTTTTTGTTTCGCGTGTGAAAGAGACCAGGCTGATGAGTGTAGCGTTGACCGATATTGAAAACCTTGCAGTGGACACCATCCGCACTCTCAGCATGGATGCGGTGCAGACTGCCAATAGCGGTCATCCTGGAACGCCGATGGCTCTGGCGCCGATCGCCTATCAGTTATTCAATCACACGATGAACTTTGATCCCGATCACGCCAGTTGGCCTGCGCGTGATCGATTTGTTCTTTCGTGTGGCCACGCGTCGATGCTCCTATACAGCACGCTGCATTTGGCAGGCGTCAAAGCATTGAACGAATCGGGAGAGCCGACGGATCAATTAGCTATTTCCTTGGAAGACATCAAAAATTTTCGCCAGATCGGCAGTCCCTGTGCTGGGCACCCCGAATTTGGTGAGGCGGATGGAATTGAAACAACGACTGGGCCACTCGGCGCGGGGGTTAGCAACTCAGTCGGCATGGCGATGGCCCAAAAATGGTTGGCCGCGAATTACAACACCGAGGAGCATTCGCTGTTCGATTACAACGTTTACGCGTTGTGCAGTGATGGTGACTTGATGGAGGGGATCGCCTGTGAGGCTGCTTCGATGGCCGGGCACCTCAAGCTCGATAACCTATGTTGGCTCTACGACGACAATCGGATCACCATCGAAGGGGATACCGATTTGGCCTTTAGTGAAGACGTTGGCCGACGCTTTGAAGGTTTGGGTTGGAATGTCGAAAGAGTTGATGACGCCAACGATTTGGCGGCACTCCGAACGGCACTCGATGGCTTTAAGGGTTGCAGTGACAAGCCGACCCTGATCATCGTTCGCAGCATCATCGGCTGGGGGGCGCCAAACAAACAAGACACTCATGGCGCTCACGGAGCACCTCTCGGGTGGGACGAGATCGCCTTGGCGAAAGCGAACTATGGCTTCCCGCCAGAAGAAAAATTTTATGTTCCTGAAGGCGTTCGGGAGCATTTTGCCAGTCATCTGGGCCAGCGGGGGAGCGACGCATACAAAGCCTGGCAATCGACTTGGCAGAGTTATCAAGCTGCGAACCCGGCAAAGGCCAGCGAATTACAAGCCATGTTCGAAGGCCGCCTGCCTGACGGTTGGGACAGCGATATTCCTGTCTTTGAGCCAAGCGAGAAAGGGGACGCTACACGCAATAGCAGCGGCAAAGTTCTGAACGCGATCGCCAAGAATGTACCCTTCATGATCGGCGGTTCGGCCGACCTGTCGCCGAGTAACAAGTCAGACTTGAAGTTCGAGGACGCCGGCGATTTTCTGCCCGGGAATTACGCCGGTCGGAACCTGCATTTCGGCATCCGAGAGCACGCGATGGCGGGAATCGTCAATGGTCTGTCCTTGTCTGGCTTGCGAGCTTATGGCGCTACGTTCTTTGTCTTTACCGATTACATGCGGGCGGGAATGCGGTTGGCAAGCATCATGCACCAGCCGGTGCTCTACATCCTGACGCACGATTCGATCGGCGTTGGTGAAGATGGTCCGACCCACCAGCCGGTTGAGCATTTGTCAGCTTGTCGGGCGATCCCCGGTCTCTACGTTTTTCGGCCCGGCGATGCCAATGAAGTCGCCGAGTGCTACCGAGCTGCCATGCAGTTGGATGACCACCCGAGCGCGATGGTGCTGTCGCGTCAGAATATGGAAACCCTCGATCGAAGCCAGTACGCATCGGCCAGTGGTTGTGCTCAAGGTGGTTACGTTGTGGCTGATTGCGAGGGCACGCCCGATGTGATTTTGATGGGCAGCGGAAGTGAATTGGGGCTCTGCACCGATGCGGCGAAGCAGTTGACTGCCGCAGGCCAGAAAGTTCGCGTCGTCAGCATGCCTTGCCTCGATCTGTTCGCTGATCAATGCCAAGAGTATCGCGATGAAGTGCTTCCGCCTGAAGTGACCAATCGGGTGGCGGTAGAGGCTGGCATTCGCCTTTCTTGGGACCGCTGGATCGGCTTGCAGGGTAAGTTCGTGGGCATGTCCGGGTACGGAGCTAGCGGGCCTTATGCCGAGGTTTATAAGCATTTCGGGATTACTACCGAGGCCGTCGTCGCCGCCGCACAGGCGTAATTTGCTGCCAAGCAAGTTGAATCCCCTGCCTAGGCAGCAGGTTGAGCTGCCTGCCGGGGCTTTGTCCCTGCGGCGGTGCAGCGATCCTTGGTTTCGTCGTCCCCTCCCTGCGTGGTCGATCAAATCGTGAATTTGGGGAGTCGCCGAGTGCGGTAGTGTGGTTGCATTAGCCTCGTGGCTTCGCGCCTGCGATTTGAGGCCACTGGCGATCGGTCGGCGCAGGTTGGCAGTTCCCCGGCCGGAAGGGGTGCGTTGTTCCGCTGCTGTCCGGTCAGATCGCCAGCTTTTTTGGGACTGCCAGATTGGTTTGGCTCGCTGGGGAAGCTGCAAGTCCTTTACTGGAAACGACTTGTGTTTTTTGCTCGGCTTATGGCACACGGGTTGCTCAAGTGGAGCTATCCGCACAACCCTGCCAAAAGTGCGCTCCACCACTCCGTGGCCTCCACGGCGGTGCGACTCGTTGAGTGTGCCACGGCATTGGATTCTAACGAAAACATATTTGAAACTTACCCATCAGTTCTGAAAGGTGTCCCGAACATGGCAACAGCCACGAAAAAGAAGAACAAGATCCGACTGCAACCGATGGGCGAGCGAATCGTGGTTCAGCGAGTCGAGAGTGAAGAAACGACCGCTGGGGGAATTGTTTTGCCCGATTCGGCCCGCGAGAAGCCCGCCCGTGGAACCGTGATCGCCGTCGGAAGCGGCAAGCTGCTTGATGACGGATCGCGTTCACAAAGCCAACTCGAAGGGGGCGATGTCGTCCTGTTTAGCAGTTACGCCGGCGAGACCGTGGAAATCGATGACGTCGAGTACCTGCTGATGCGGGAAGACGACGTTCTGGCCGTGATCGAGTAATCGCCGCGAATCTCTTGTTCGCCTTTCCAATCAAATAACCCTTTATATAAAAACGAAGATTCCATGCCAAAAATTATTGCATTCGACCAAGAAGCCCGCGAAGCGATTCGCCGCGGCGTTTCCAAGTTGGCCCGCACCGTGAAGGTGACTCTCGGGCCAAAAGGCCGAAACGTGATTCTGCAGAAAAGTTTCGGCAGTCCGACTGTGACCAAGGACGGCGTTACGGTCGCCAAAGAGATTGACCTGGAGGACGTCTACGAGAACATGGGCGCCCGAATGGTTCGCGAAGTTGCCAGTAAGACGAGTGACGTCGCTGGCGACGGGACCACGACCGCGACTGTCATGGCTGAAGCCATTTTCAACGAAGGCCTGAAAGCGGTCGTCGCAGGCGTCAATCCGATCCAAATGAAAAGCGGGATCGAGACGGCAGTGAATGATATCACTGAAAAGCTGCACAAAATGGCTGTCAAAGTCAAAGACAAGGAAGCGATGGCGAACGTCGCTACGATCGCAAGTAACAACGATCGTGAGATCGGAGACTTGCTGGCCGATGCGATGAGCAAAGTCGGTAAGGATGGCGTGATCACGGTCGACGAAGGCAAGAGCCTGCAGACCGAGCAAGAGTGGGTCGAGGGCATGCAGTTCGACCGTGGCTATCTGTCGCCTTACTTCGTGACAGATCCTGCCTCGATGGAAGCTGTCTTGGAAGATGCTTATGTGTTGGTCTTTGAAAAGAAGATCAGCAACATCAAGGATATGGTTCCACTGCTGGAAAAAGTAGTTCAGCAAGGCAAGCCACTGTTGATCATCGCTGAGGATGTCGACGGGGAAGCACTCGCGACCCTCGTCATTAATCGCCTGCGTGGCACATTCACCGTTGCCGCAGTGAAGGCTCCTGGCTACGGCGATCGTCGCAAGGCGATGATGGAAGATATCGCGATCTTGACCGGTGGCCAAGCAATCTTTGAGGCTCTCGGGATCAAGCTCGAAAGCGTCGACCTGCCGCAGTTGGGCCGCGCCAAGAAAATCATCATCGACAAAGACAACACGACGATCATCGAAGGTGGTGGCAAGACTGGAGAGATCAAGGCACGTATCGATCAGATTCGCCGCGAGATCGAAAACAGCACTAGTGACTACGATCGCGAAAAGCTCGAAGAGCGACTTGCGAAGCTTGCCGGTGGTGTTGCCAAGGTGAACGTGGGTGCCGCGACCGAGAGCGAGATGAAGGAAAAGAAAGCTCGCGTTGAGGATGCATTGCACGCCACTCGTGCTGCTGTCGAAGAGGGAATCCTGCCCGGTGGTGGGGTCGCACTTCTTCGTGCAGCGGGAACCGTTAAGCGAAGCGATGATCTCTCCGATGACGAAGCAGTTGGCTATGGCATCGTATTGCGAGCCTGCCGGGCTCCATTGACGATGATCGCAGAGAATGCTGGTCAAGATGGTGGCATCGTCTGCGAAAAAGTTCTCGGCATGAAAGGCAACGGCGGGTACAACGCGTTGACTGACGCCTACGAGGACTTGGTTAAGGCTGGCGTTATCGACCCGACTAAGGTGACTCGCACCGCGCTTGGAAATGCTGCCAGTGTCGCTACCTTGTTGCTCACCAGCGACGCTCTGGTTGCCGAAAAGCCGTCCGACAAAAAGGCTGGGACCGGTGGCGATCACGACATGTATTAAACCACTGTCGATCTAAATGAATTTCGAAAACGGCCGACCATTCGTCGGCCGTTTTTTATGGACCGTTGTCAGCCGGGCAGATCATTAAGACGCCGTTTTTCATGGTTGGCTTTCGGTGGAAGGCCGCCCAGGTTCGGATCCGGTGAATGAAGATGCTTTCAAGCCTTGGGTGTGATTGACTTTATTTTCGTTTCGATTGCGATCGTCACCTTGTCGCGTCAGATTGAACCGACGATTGATCAGCGGTCAAGCATTCGAGCCTTCCCAAACTCGCGCGTTAGTTAATCCGCCATACTGCTAGACAAGCAGCCATCACGCTAGGCAAGCAGCCAGCGAGCGATGTTGATATAGATCACGATGCCGAGGATATCGATGATCCCGGCAACGAACGGATTGCTCATCATCGCTGGGTCGAGTCCGATGCGTTTGAAGAGGATCGGTAGAGCACCCCCGCAAAGGCAGCCTGCAACGATGACACTCATGAGGGTCAAGGGGATGACGAGTGCATCGCGTGGTGCTGGAGCAATGAAGAACGCGACGGACATTCCAATCAAAGCGAGAAAGCTTCCCAGCATCAGTGAAACGGCAACTTCACGCCGCATCACGCGTGGCCAATCGCGAAATTCGACCTCACCGCTGGTCATGGCTGTAATTACCAGTGTTGCCGACTGGCTGCCGGAGTTTCCTCCTGCGCTGATAATCAATGGGATGAACCAGACCAGCCACGCATAGTTTTCGAGTTCGGTTTCGTAATGCCGCAAGGCAAACGCAGTGAGCAATGCGGCGAAGAAAAGAATGGTCAGCCAGATGCCGCGTTTCCATGACAGCGTCAGCAGTCCGATCCGAAGGTAGTCCTCTTCCAGCGGTTCGACCGCCGCGATTCGCTGTGCGTCTTCGGCTAATTCTTCTCGCACCACATCGATGACATCGTCATGGGTGATGATGCCGAGCAAGCGGCGGCCACTATCAACAACCGGGATTGCCAGCAGGTTGTATTTTTCGACGTTTTGGGCAACTGTTTCTTGGTCATCGTCGACATGAGCAACGATCATGTCGGTCTCCATCATTTCGCCTAGCGTTTGCTCAGGGCGTCGCAAGGAGGAAACGAGTTGTCGGGTGGAAACGATACCGCGGAGGATTTCATTTTCATCCACGACGTACAGGTAGTAGATGGTTTCCAGTTCGCTGGCTTGTCGGCCAATTTCTTCTAGGGCTTCCGGCGCCGTGAGGTTTTCGGCGAGCTTGGCGACTTCCGTCGTCATCAAGGCGCCGGCGGTTTCGTCCGAATAAGATTGCAGGCGTTGGATGTCACGGCGATCTTCGACCGGCAAGAGCGGCAAAATTTGATCGACGCGATCAATCGGCAGTTCTTGGATCAGGTCGACCCGGTCATCCGGTGGAATCTCTTCGACTAATTCCGCGACTTCTGCTGGGGTTTCCAGCTCAAGCATCGTGATCTGTCGATCTTCCGGAAAATAGCCAAAGATCTCGGCGCGACGCTCTGGCGTTGCGTATTGCAGCACACGCCAGATCTCAGCGTCCTCCAGCCCTTCCATGAATTCGGCTGTTCGGCCGGGATTTAGGGCACAGCAAAACTCTTCTAATTCCGACCGATTCTGCTCGGCCAGCATTTCTCGTAATTCGGGAAGAAAGAGTGTATTGACCATTTCACGACCGAGTTTGGTGCGTTTTAAGGCGTCCAGCGGCATCAACAGCCACGAGCCTCATCGATCCTTGGCATCTCGGTGCGAAATTCGATTCGACTCGTTTCCGTTAATTACTGACGCGTTCGACGTAATCGCCGGTTCGCGTATCAATTTTGATCACATTGCCGACCTTGATGAAGCCGGGCACGATGAACTCGGCATCCGTTTCGACTTTCGCCGGTTTGGTGACGTTGGTGGCCGTATCTCCCTTGGCTCCCGGAGCACAATCGACAACTTCCAGTTCGACCTGATTGGGAGCTTCGACAATGATCGCGTTCCCGTTATAGAGCGTCATGGTGCAGACCATTCCGTCTTTGAGGTACTTCCAGATATCGCCGGCAACGGCCGCACTGACCTCGTACTGTTCAAAGCTTGTTTGGTGCATGAAGACGTAATCTTCGCCCTGGCGGTACAGGAAAGCGACGTCGGTCGTTTCCACATCGGCCGATTGCAGGGAATCGCCACCTTTGTAAGTGCGGTCGAGTGTCGTGCCGCGGACGAGATTCTTGAGTTTACACTTGTAAAATGCGTTGCCCTTACCCGGTTTGACAAATTGCATGTCGGAGATCAGGTAGGGTTCGCCGTCAATTTGGACCTTCAGGCCTTTTCGAAAGTCGCTTGTGTTATAAGTAGCCATGAGTTGAATGGCTCCGTCGTACGAGTCAAGTTGTGAAATCAGAGGGACAAGCCGTTAGATGGCAGAGAACGGATCGACCAACCAATCCGACAAGATTCTAGCGACAAATGCGAAGTTTGTCCCGACCGCTTTGTCCGCGTCAGGCGGCGAGGATCTCGCTTGCGATTCAGATGCCTGCGATCCAGTCGATTGGCAGACCGCCATGAGGCTTGCGGTCAGGAATTCGAAGCAATTGCTGGAAATACTAGGGATCCCGTTCGGTCGGGCAGATTCGAGTGGCTCGGGTGATTCGGCTGTCTTTTCCGGAATTCAAGGCGAGCAGGACTTTCCAACCTTTGTTCCATTGGAATTTCTTCGCCGCATGAAACCTGGTGATGCGAATGACCCGCTACTACGGCAGGTGTTGCCAATCGCAGCGGAGGACGTTCCGCAGCAGGGGGAGAGTGCAGATCCCGTTGGGGATCTCGATTCGCTTTCCGCTCCAGGGCTACTGCACAAATATCACGGAAGAGCTCTGCTGGTGGTCAGTGGTGCCTGCGGTGTCCATTGTCGCTACTGTTTTCGCCGCGAGTTCCCATACCAGCAAGAGAGTGGCCCGGTTGATCGGTGGAATCAAGCAATTGAGTACCTGCAGCGAAACCCCGAGATCGAGGAAGTTTTACTGAGTGGGGGTGACCCTTTAACCTTGACTGACCAAGCGTTGAGCCATCTGATTGATCGTCTTGAGACCGTAGAGCATGTTCGTCGATTGCGGATTCACTCACGAATGCCGATTGTCATTCCCCAGCGAGTGACCGACCGATTGATTGATCGCTTGACCGGCAGTCGGTTGACCGCCTGGTTGGTCGTCCATGCCAATCATCCTCGCGAGTTGGATGAACACGTTTTGAACGCCCTGGCTCGCCTGATCAATCGGGGGATTCCGGTGTTGAATCAGGCCGTGCTACTGAAGGGGGTCAATGATGATTCAAAGATCTTGGCTGATTTGTGCCGCAGATTGGTCGATCATCGAATTCAGCCGTACTATTTACATCAGCTCGATCGAGTTCGCGGGGCCACCCATTTCGACGTGAGCGTGGACCACGGTCGACAGTTGATGAAGGAACTACGAGAGGTTTTGCCCGGTTATGCTGTGCCCCAATATGTTGTTGAGCAGTCGGGAGAACCGAGCAAAACACCGATTTGAAAAACCAGTCGAGTCGAGTCGAGACAGAACAGAACAGAACAGAACAGAACAGAACAGAACAGAACAGAACAGAACAGA
>JARGNK010000061.1:11336-13431 GCA_029213145.1 Rubripirellula sp.
AACAGAACAGAACAGAACAGAACAGAACAGAACAGAACAGAACAGAACAGAACAGAACAGGATGGCCCGGGAATGTTGTTTGCTTCACGCGAATCAAGGCGATGATGTTCCATCAATTGGCCATCAATTGGCAACGACGAGTGGATCGCAGCGAGTGGATCGCAGCGAGTGGATCGCAGCGAGTGGATCGCAACGAAACATCCAAGTGATTTTCCACTGAATCAGAAAATGGCAACTCTTACGATGACCGCCTTGGAGAGCAACCAGAGCAATGTATGTTCTTGATAATCCGGTGCTGCAGCGTGAGCTGCTGGTCAACTTGCGCACGAACCGAGCCTTCTTGTTGCTGGGGATCTACCAGTTGCTGCTGGCTGCGGTCGTGCTGGTGGCGTGGCCGTCTGACGAGCGGCTTGATTTGACGACCAGCCCAGAAGCGGCCAAGAATTTGGTCAATCTTTTTTTTCTTGGGCAGTATGTCATCGCCTCGTTGATGGCTCCCAGTTTTGCCGCAGGCGCAGTGACGGGGGAAAAAGAACGCCATACCTATGAAATGTTGTTGGCGAGTCCGTTGCGGCCCGGTGCAATTGTGTTGGGCAAAATGGTGGCGTCTCTGACCCATCTCGGCATGCTGATTCTCGCTTCGTTGCCCATCATCGTGCTCTGTCTTCCGCTAGGAGGCGTGAGTGTCTACGAAGTGTTAGCGGCGTATCTGGGATTGATCGTTTCCGTGATCCTGTTTGGCGCAATCGGGGTTTTTTGTAGCAGTTATTTTTCTCGCACCTCCAGTTCTTTGGTGGTTAGCTACCTGGTGATTTTACCGTTGGTGATTGCGGGAGTTCTGTTTTGGCAAACACTGGAAGGTGATGGGACACTGCGTTTGCAAATCGCCCTGCTCGTGGTCCCCGCGTTCTTGCTCTCAGCGGTGGTGCTGATGTGTTCAGCGGCAGCTGGGCGGATGCTCTATCCACCCGACGTGGGCAGCGAGGGAAAAGAGGTGATTGATTTGGAGCGGGAGGCTGAAGAAGCGGTCGGTCTGGTGATTCAGCCTGACCAATTCCCCGATCGGCTGTTTGCACCACCCAAGAAGCAGCAGCTGATGCCGGACGGGAGGAATCCGGTTTACGACAAAGAGATTCACAGCGAAATCTTCAGCCAGGGAACCTTGATGTTACGGCTGGTCATTCAGATCAGCATGCTGTTGGCGATTCCCCTGATGGGTGTATTTTTGTTTTGGCAGATCGAACGCTGTGCATGGTTCAGCGTCTATGTCATCGTGTTTAACATGCTGGTCGGACCGGTTTTCTTGGCCGGCAGCATGACAAGTGAGCGAGAGCGGCAAACCTTGGATTTGCTGCTCACCACGACCCTGACGCCTTGGCAAATTTTGTCGGGGAAATTTGTCGTTGGTTTCCGAATCTCTGCTGTGCTCACGTCGTTCTTGTTGTGGCCACTCTTGCTTGGAACGGCACTCAACAACAGTTTTTGGTCGAACTGGGCCGCCGTGCTGGCGATGTTTCTGGTGGTTTTGGTCGTCTGTTTGGTCAATGCAGTTCTTGCCTTGGCGTGCTCACTGTTTTCCAGAAAAACATCGATCGCACTGCTCAGCACCTATGTGCTGCTATTGCTGCTGTATGTCGCTCCACCTGCGCTGCTGTCCCTGGGCGAAATCTTGAATTTCGCCCCGGATGTCGCCGCGCGAATTGAATGGTTGGGAATTAGCAGCCCATTCTCTGCCTTATTCGCGATACCGCTTGATCAGAATCTCAAGCTCACGTTCGACGATGAACCTGCGAATGTCGGCAATATCGCTGTCGTCGTTGGCTACTTCTTATTCAGCTGTTTTTTGATCGCAGGTGCAACTCTCGCAATGGTGCTGCGTCTACGGTCCCGACGAGGATTAGGGGAGTAGACGTCCTTTGAACGGCAAGCGTCCAGGGTAGCTATTGCTTCAAGCGAATCTTCCCAAGCCCCACATCTGGTTGATTAGGGAGCCGGCTCGGGAGCCGGCTATGGTGCTGGTTCAGGAGCAGGCTCTGGAGTTGGTTCAGGAGCAGGCTCTGGAGTTGGTTCAGGAGCAGGCTCTGGAGTTGGTTCA
>JARGNK010000061.1:13686-24291 GCA_029213145.1 Rubripirellula sp.
GCTCTGGTGCTGGTTCGGGAGCAGGCTCTGGTGCTGGTTCGGGAGCAGGCTCTGGTGCTGGTTCGGGAGCAGGCTCTGGCGTTTCGCCAGGTGCTTCTGATGCGGTCGATTCTGGATCCGCGCTGGAGGCTGGTTGAGTTTCTCCGGTTGGAGCTTGAATCGGCAGGCCTGGAGCGTTGGCCGATGGCAGATTCAGTTGCAGTTCGGGCATTGGTTCACCAACTGGCGTCCCGTCTTCTGCGGTGATTTCTGAGATCAGGTCTTCTTTGCTGAGCGTCAAGTTATCGTATTCATCACCTGGGATGACGTAGTACCAGAGTGCAAACCGTCGATTAAGTTCGACTGCTTTCTCTTCAGCAGCCTTCACTTTCTCCTCGTATTCGACCAGTGCTTGCTTGTCTGCTTCGTATTGTTGTTCGATCTGGGCGAAGGCTTCCCGCAGTTGCTGCAGTCGAGCTTCCTTCGCTTCTTCAGACTCTCCTTCGGGGGTCTCTCCGCTATCGTCCGAACCGGTTTCTTCACCAGTATCGGTAGCCTCGGTTGTCTCTGCGTCTTGTGGAGTTTCGTCTTCTTGAGTTTCCTCCTCGGTCTCGGTCGCCTCGGCTGCTTGCTTATCGGCTTCGATGAGTTCAGCCGGTTTTTGCGGCTCTACCGGATTTGGTTTGTCGCCTAGCAGTGAAGGGTCGACTTGCACCCGAACGTAGACATAACGTCCCGGTTTTCCACTTGGTGTTTCTTCTGCTTCGCTTTCACTTCCTTCGGTTTCGCTATTTTCGGTTGCGTCCTTTGCATCGGTCTGGTCTGCTTCTTTTTCGGATGCTGTTTCGGTGTCGCCATTGCTGGAAAACCCGATTTCCAATTCCTCGTCGCTGCCGGTGAAAGCTCGACCGAAATGCAATTGGTAAACGAGAGCATCGCTTGTGCCAACGGACAACTCTCCTTCTCGAGCGATCAAGCGCAATTGTTTCGGGTCGCTGGTGCTTGGTTGCAGCAGGAATCCGCGGGCTAGCAGATCCGCTTGGATTCGATCGACGTCTCGTTGGCTGGCGATCACGCTACGGTCGAGTTCTAGATCGCCTGTCAGGCCCGGTTGTTTGGGACGCACGCCCGCGATCGCCAAATCGGCGACTGCATTAACGGTTTCGGCGATCGCTTCAGCGTTGACCTGTT
Source organism: Rubripirellula sp. (assembly GCA_029213145.1). Lineage (GTDB taxonomy): Bacteria > Planctomycetota > Planctomycetia > Pirellulales > Pirellulaceae > Rubripirellula. Next base: position 14,857 of record JARGNK010000061.1, read on the forward strand.
TAGTCGCGACATCCAATCCTTTCATCTTCCAGTCATCGGTGGATGAATCGCGGGACAATTCGGTTTCGATGGTATTGGTGACGGCCAACTGCATCCCACGTTCTTCGAAGGAATAGTCCTGCAGGTCGACGCGGAGGATGTCGGAACCTTCCACGTCCAATAGGTCGGTTTTGACCCAATCACCAAACTTCGTTGACAAGTCGATGTCGAGTTCGGCAATGTAGGTTTCGTCTTCGCCCGGGTGTCGCACGTAGTAGCGATTCTCTTGGTCTTCGACTTTCTTGCCAATAATGAAGCTGGCCAGGATTTTGTCGTCGGTTCCTCGGAACGTGAGTCGTTTGCCGATGCCGTCGATCTCATCGACACTGACAGAGTCGGTTTCGGGATCGACCACACCGTATTGCGGGTGATCGGAGTCCCAGCGGGTTACCATTGCGCCGCGTTTGATGCCAATCACACTGCTTGCCGTTTTGGCCAATTGGTCAGCAGCATCGGCGGGATAGTTGTGGTGAGAGGGAATCACCCATTGGCCATTGCTGGCTTGTTCGACTGAAAATTCCAGTGGTTTCAAGTTGTCCGAGTCGATGACTTTGACCGCCAGTGCGGTGGCAACGGTAGGGTCAGTGAACTTTGGATAGAACTCTTCCCCGACCTTTCCAAATTCTTGGATCTCCTTGGGGCTGTTGGCCCACTTGAGTATGAATGTGATCGCCAAGCAGGCAACAGCAACGCCGACAAACATGATCGTGCGTCCACTGTTATTCTGCGGCTTACCGGTTGAATTGGAGTTTCCTGCAGAGGGGGTTGACATCGTGCATGCCTCAGGAGATATCGCGACTTGATTTGGTTTGGAAATTCGAAAGTAGCCGACCAGTTAGTGGTCGCGTCGGCGGGACTTGGTGACACTGAGCTTTTCGTCTCGCCACCTACCGGCGAAGACGATGATGCCGACGAGCAATGCCGGCAAGGCTGGAAGTCCGATCGCCCGCCATTGGATCTTGCGTTCCAGGGCGTCGATGTCTTTTTGTGTTTGGGCTCGAATTCGGCGAATGTCATCGTTCTTTTTCTGATCGATGCGTGCTTCGGCCAGTGACAAGCGTTGCTGTTCGGTTTGCTGTGCTTGCTGCCGCATTTGCTGTTTCGCGATGGGGTCAAGATCCTCGTTTTCCTCGATCTCTTTAACCCGTTCGCTCAGTTGCTTCTTGCGAGCTTCCAGCTCCTCTTTCGCTTCGTCGTCTGCTTTTCGTTCGGCTTCATTCGCTTTTTCAAGGAATTCGTTTCGTTGCTCTTCAACTCGATTGAGTGAGCGGTGTTTCGCTCGGCGACTTCGAAGATTGATGAACGATTCATCACCGACCAATGCATCAACGGCGTTGAGTACAAAGGTGACATTGTCGAAGGTAATGTCCAGATTGCCGAAGGTGCGTTCATCGAAAAAGAAGTCTGAGATCATGTCGATATCTGCGACGAAGATCGCATTGACGCCATCATCGCCGTTGCCTTGTACTCGGGCGGCCAAGGTGAAGGCATCGCTATCGACCCGACGAGCTGGATTTCGGCGTGGGTTAGCGGTTTGTTGCATGGACATGAAATTCAGGCCACCCTCATCAACAAACTCTTCCCATCGCAATAATCCCGACTCAAAACCTGTTTGAACCAAGGGCGTGAAAGCGTTCTCGCTGGATGCCGCTTTCTCGATCGTTCCACCGTACAGCACGATGACTTCTTGCAGGCCTTTTGTGATCAGGCTTTCATCGTTGAATGCTTCATCGTTGCTGCTACCGCGGGCGACGAATACGTACTCGGCTGGCAGCATCGCAAATTCGGGATGTGGATTGCTGAGGTCAAAGGCGATTCGATCGTACTGCCACTGGACGCCCAGGACGTTCATCAATCGAGTGGCACGCCCGCCATCTGCTTTCGGTACCGGTGGTTGGCCGCCGCCCATCATGCCACCGCCGGTTGAGGGTTTGGGTTGTCGTGGTGCCCCGGCGACTCCGAATCCGCCGCTGTTGAACGAGAGCGGGAACGGGTCGTCGAAGATCAGCAGCGGATTCCCTGTTCGAGCGTAGGCGACAAGGTTTGCCATTTCAGGGTCGGTGAGCGACGAAGGCATCGCTGCCAACAAAACATCGAATTGATTCGCATCAATTGCGGTTGCTGGCGAGATTTCAACAACTTCGTATTGTTTCCTCAGTTCGGTAACGATCCGCCATTCCCGCGATCCATCGAGCAAGCCTGCATCCGTTCGTAAGATGCCGACGGTATATCGGGTGTCATTGGCAACCGTTTGAACACTGCGGGTCAGTTCGTACTCGACCGGCAGGCCCTTGCCGAAGAAGGGAACGACGACCTTGTCGTAACTGCTGATCGCGACGGCGCCCAAGAATAGGTCGACTTCGTCTCGACGTCCGCCATCCTCTGTTAGCACTCGTACAGGAGCGATTCCAAATTTTTCGGCTTCGTCGGCTTGGGGGCTGAATGGTTCTACATCAACAAAGCGGACCTCCAGATTTTTGCCACCGAGATCATCGAATTGTCGCAGCAGGCCAACCAAACGCTTTCGCGTCTCTTCGTACTCGGGCGGAACATCGGGGCTGAGGAATGCCTGGATCTCAATCGGACGATCGGAGTCAAGTTCGCTCAGGATTTTCTTGGTTGATGGAGCGAGGCTGAACAGGTTTTCGCTAGTCGCGTCAATTCGCATCGAGGGTGAGTAACCGGCCCAGACAGTTACGCAAGTGGCGACGATCCCGATGCAGACCGCTCGTAGTCCGTACTCGAAAGCCACCGACGTTCGCTGGGCGTGTTTCCAGTGCCGACGAGACATCAACACGAGGTTCAAGTAGAGCATCACGACAATGAACCCGATGAAATACAGAATGCCAGTCATCGGGACGACACCGGTTCCCAAGTCGCGAAATTGTTCCCGAATGCTGAACGGTTCGAGTACGTTGCCGACAATTGGAAGACCCCCGACATAACCAATCGCCACGGGAATCATGCAAAGAACTACGCCCAGCACGAAAGCGACGGTCATATTGTTCGTCATTTGTGAAGCCAGCATTCCCGCACTCAGCAACGCTGCGCCCGCAATCCAATAGCCAAAATAGGTGGCAGTCAGTAGGCCCCAATCGGGGTTGCCGAGATAGCCCAGGACAAAAACGTGGGCCATCGAAAAGACCAAGGCGACGGTGTATACCGCTACGACCGAGAGATACTTCGCTAGCAGGATTTCGACGTCTGTCGCCGGCATCGTGAACAAGAGTTCATCGGTTCCCGCTTTCCGTTCCTCCGCCCAAACACTCATGGTGATGGCAGGGACGAAGAACAGCAGCAACACCGGATACCATTGCGTTAGCTGGTCGAGATTCGGCTCGTTGGCGGTGAAAAAGGAATCGCTGAATGCGAAGTAACCGCCTGCCATCACGAAAACCAGGATGAACAGGTAACCGAGCATGCCCGAAAAGTAGGCCGAAAAGTTTCGCCGGAAAATTGCGGTGACAACTTGAGGTCGTAACTTCATGATCGGGTAGGTCTATCTGGAAGGAGTGGGGGAGAGTGCAGTCGAAGGGAAACGCCGGGATCGCCGTTTCGCTGAAAAGCAATAGCTGACCGATTAAGAACTGGCTGCCAGGGTGAGTTCGCGGAACTTCTCTTCCATGGCCGTGCCCTCGGTTCCCAAGTCGTTCGTGGGACCATCGAAAACCAACCGACCTTCATTCACAAGGACGACACGGCTGCAAACGGCGTGAACCTCTTGCAAAATGTGCGTCGACAACAGCACGGTCTTGGTTTTTCCCAAGCTGATGATTAGTTCTCGGAGCCCGTGGACTTGATTCGGATCCAAACCGCTGGTGGGTTCGTCCAATATCAGCACAGCAGGGTCATGCAGCAGCGCCTGGGCCATTCCAACACGTTGGCGATAACCACGCGATAGTTTTCCAATCGCCTTACCCCAGACGTCTTTCAGGGCACACTGGTCACGGACATATTCCATCCGCTGGTTAAGCAGATTTTTGGGCATCATCCGTGTGTTGCCGACATAGCGGAGGAAGGTCGCCGGAGTCATTTCGGTGTAAAGCGGACCATTTTCCGGCAGATATCCCAGCATTTCCGCGGCTGGTAAACGATCACTTTGGGTATCGAATCCACCGATCAACGCGGTTCCCTCGGAGGGAGCTAGAAAACCCGTCAGCAACTTCATCGTGGTCGACTTGCCGGCCCCGTTGGGCCCCAGGAACGCGCAAACTTGGCCGCGGGGCACAGTGAAGGAGACGTTTTGGACCGCAGCAAACTCACCGTAGAACTTACTGAGCCCGTCCGCCTGGATCATGACTGAGGGTTGCCCAGAAGAATCATCAACCATTTGGGTTTGAGCTCCGAATCATCGCTTGTTGAAGGAAAGGAGGGACAGAACCTGCTGCACGCCGACCGGTTGGTCTGGTGTAGGCGTAACAGGGACGCGACGCGTCGCAACCGATCTCCATTGGATCAATACGCCGGTCGCTTTACCAAAGTTCCGCAATCAGTATTTTTGCCGCATTTTTGCCCGGGGCAATAGGGCTACGACAAGACAACCGGAGCTGTAGAGGTGAAACTTGTGACGACTCGACGGTTCCGTGTGTAACTCCCTGACGCTTGATTGTGATGATATCGCCTACGTTATCTGCCGATTCCCCTTATCACGTCGTGCGTGAGCGTGAACCTGATGGCCATGGTGGGCAAGTCGAGACCACCACCATCTTTTTGACCGCTTCGAGATGCCCCATCGGCTGCTCGATGTGTGACTTGCACCGGTTTACGCTGAACGAATCGACCCCGGTTGGCGCTATTCCACGACAGATTCGCCGTGGACTGAAGGCATCAAGCCACGGGGCAGCTGAGGATTCAAGCCGCCGTTCAAGTCACAAAAGCTCCAGCGGGGGTTGGGTCAAGCTCTACAACAGCGGCAACTTTTTTGACCCTCAGAGTATCCCGCCGGCGGATTATGGCGAGATCGCCAAGCTGTGTGCCGGGTTTGAGCGTGTGATCGTTGAGAATCATCCGCGGTTTGGGGGGGAGCGATTGAAGCGATTTCAAAAAGATTTGAAGCAACCTCTGGAGGTGGCCGTCGGTTTAGAAACGGTTCAGCCGCGTTGGCTCGCCCGAATGAAAAAGCAGATGACACGAGACCAATTCGATCGATATGCCGCTCAATTACACCAGCTACGTGTCGATTTGCGAGTGTTTTTGATTGTCGGAGTACCTGGGGTGGGAATTGCAGAGGCGATGCAGTGGGCTCGATTGTCCCTCCGTTACGCAATTCGGGCCGGAGCTCGGCACGTCAGCATGATCCCGGCGCGTCGCGGAAATGGCTGGGGACCAGCCGCCGGTCCTTTACCAAACTTTTCGCTCGATGATTGGCTAGACTTCCAAGCGACGGTGATTGCGGACGCCGAGGGACGCGCTGCCGTGACCCTCGATTTGTGGGAGATGGCGGCCGAGGACCCTCGCGTCGATCGATTGAGGCAAGTGAATCTAACCCAGCGTCCTGTCTAACCCAGCGTCCTGTCTAACCCAGCGTCCTGTCTAACCCAGCGTCCTGTCTAATCCAGCGTCCTGTCTAACTAACTCTGGCTTAATTAAGCGACGAGTGACTACCAATCCAACGCGATGAAGCAGACCTCATGCCGTTCGTTTGACGCCGCCATCATTGGCTCAGGCTTTGCCGGTTCGATTCTCGCGGGCATTTTGTCTCGACATGGAATGCGTGTGGCATTGATCGATGTGGCTCGTCACCCTCGATTTGCGATTGGAGAGTCTTCCACACCCATTGCCGACATGTTGCTGCGGCGACTTGGCGAGCGATACGCGATGTCTGAATTGGTTGCCTTATCGACGTGGGGGTTTTGGCAGCAGTCGCACCCCGAGCTTGCAGGGGGGCGGAAACGCGGCTTTACCTATTTTCAACATCACGCTGACGAGCCATTTTCGGAACAGCGGGTTGGCGAGAACAGTCTGTGGGTAGCGGCGAGCAAGAGTGACGACGTGGCTGATACCCATTGGTATCGGCCTGATGTCGATCAGTTTCTGTTTCAGTTGGCGGTCGACGCGGGAGCGACAGATTTGAGTGGGCATGTGGTTGAGTCAATCGAGCAGCCGACTGGGCAAACGACCAGATTGCAATGTTCCCGTTCGGATGCCACCCATCCGGATGCAATTACCCTAAATGCCGACTGGCTGATCGATGCGTCAGGTCAATCAGGTGTCCTGGCACGAATGCGGGGGTGTCAGGATCAGGTGGCTGAGTTGAAGACGAAATCGTTTGCATCCTTCGCTCACTTTCGAGGCGTGCGGAGAATGTCTGATTGGCTGGAGACGCGAGGAATCGAATCGAGCATTCCATTCGACGCCGACGATGCGGCGCAGCACCATCTGTTGAGTAACGGTTGGATGTGGATGTTGCGGATGAACAATGGCATCACCAGCGTTGGCATGACTTCACCCGCCCCTGTCTCGCTCGATTGGTCATCCTACCCAACGATCTGTGACTTGATGTCGGATGCCGTTCCGGTCGAACCGCCAGGGGTTGTCTCGACCGGTCGCCGGTTGCAACGCTACTTTGATCCAGTCGTTGGCGACCGACAGTTGATGTTACCGACTGCGGCATTGACGCTCGATCCCTTGCACAGCACCGGGATCGCGCACGCCTTGGCGGGAGTCGATCGGGTCGCTCGCATTGTGATGGAAGCCAACGATTCAGCCCGAAGTGAACAACTGAAAGCCTATCGAGTCTCTTTTCGTCAGGAGGTTCAGTTGCTAGACCGGTTGGTGGCGACCGCCTATGCGACGATGAGTGATTTTCCATGCTTTACGATTGCTTGCATGCTCTACTTTGCCGCTGCCATCCGTTGTGAGGAACGCTACCAGCAGGGCGAAGATCCCGAAGCGTTATGGAATGCAGACGACGCAGAGTTTGTTCGATTGGTCGATTGGGCGAGTCAGGAATTGATGGACGTAAGAAAACGTGGGTCAAGCCTCGATCAAAGGCTTCGCGAACAATTGAAACCGTGGAATTCCGCAGGGTTGATGGACCCTGCGGTGCATAATCGCTACGCCTACACGGCGGCAACAAAGTAGCGGCGACAAAGTGGCGGCAACCCATGAGCCGCAACCACACCTCCGGTGGTGTCATGAATGCTTCAGTGGGAATCGGTTTGGGGAGTCTCGAAGCGACCATGGCGCGGCTCGCATGTGATTGAGACTGGAGTCTGTGCTTGTTGTCTGAAATCTTCGCTAGCTATCTGCAGCGGTGTTGGCCTCGTGGAGCAACGCTGGCCACTTGGAGCGGCGCTGGCCCGCGAATGTTCCAATTGCGTTGGGTCACCGAGTGACGCTCCCGGCTCGTTTATCTGGACGGAATCTTTCATTTTTTGGCCTACAGGGCTCTTTTTCTTGATCGCTGTCTTCACTTTAGACTCCGCTGGTTTTTTCGCTTTTTCTCGACGGTCTACTGCGTTTTCTAAGCCGCCGCCGCTTGTTGGGAAGGAGTATGAGCCGCTTTGGGATGAGGTGTCGGGGCAGTGGATTCGGCCTGTCGCAGAAACCTGTCTTTCGCTCGATTCAGGTGATCTGGTAAGGGTGCTGTTCGATCGTAAGAAAATACCCACCCCAGCGGAATTCACGGAAGATTGCCGTTATGAGCTACAGATCGCTCCTAAGCCTGCTCTTGGTTTCAGTTAGCGTTGCCGTTGCATCGGCCGACAAGCCAGCTCTTTTGAAGATGTTTCAGAGGACAGCTGCTACTGAAGCGGATCCGAATAAGACCTACGAATTGTCCGAGGAGGACGGGCCGTGGATGATTCTCGCTTCGACCTTTGTGGGTGATGGAGCGAAGACGCGTGCGGCAAAGTTGGCCCTTGAGATTCGCAGTGAACTGAAGCTGCCAGCATTCATCTACAAAGAAAATTTTGACTTCACCGGCACGATCGATCGCGATCCGAGGACCAGTAAGTCGATTCGATACGCAAATCGGTATCGTTACGATGCCTATGCCGTTCTAGTCGGTGAATACGATTCAGTGGAGCATCCTGGGGTCGAGGGAGATCTCAAACGCATTCGCGCCGCCAAGCCGAAAGTGTTTCAGAATCCCAATGATGTCGCGGCTGAAACCGACCGCAGCAACCCAGTCACCACCCTGAAATCGATTACGACCAACCTATTCTCGTCCAGGAAAGATAGCCCTGCCGGGCCGATGGGACAGGCGTTTGTTACTCGTAATCCCATGCTCCCCGAGCAATTCTTCAAAGCTCCACCGGTCGATTCGTTTGTTCACGAAATGAACGATGGGCTGCAGTACAGCTTGTTGAAATGTGAGGGCAAGTACACCGTTGTGGTCAAGACGTTCGAGGGGCTTGGCGCGATTGTGGACGGGAAAGCGGACAAGAAATTTGCACCCAGCGAAGAGCGTTTGAACCGATTCTTGCTGGATGCCGAAAAGATGACCAGCGAGTTGCGAAAGCAAGGGGTCGAGGCTTATCAATTCCACGACCGCTATCGTTCCCTGGTCACCGTTGGTAGCTTTGAATCACTCGGTCGCGAATTACCCGACGGAAAGTTCGAGTACACGCCCGAGATTCGTGCTGCAATTAAGCGATACAGCGCGTTCAACGTGCGACCGGAATTAGCTCGCCAGGTGCCCGCCGGCACCAAGGGCATCGCCGCCAATGGTGTGGGGGCAATTCCCTTCGACGTCGAGCCAACGCCTATCGCAGTTCCAAAATCATCCAAGCGAAGCCTGTACGGCTCCAAGATAGGAATGCGTTAATCAATGTTTGATCTCGTCCTGGGAACGCACAACGCGAAGAAACTCGTTGAACTTCGAATGTTGCTGCCTGAGGACCGCTTCAAACTGACTTCGCTTGCGGAGATCCCGACCGCTATCGAGGTCGAGGAAACTGGCGATACCTTCGCCGCGAATGCCGCTTTAAAAGCGACGGAGCAAGCGAAGCATCTCGGCCGTTGGGTTTTGGCTGAGGATTCTGGCTTGACGGTCGACGCGCTCCGGGGAGCTCCCGGAGTGATCTCGGCACGCTATGCCGGTGAGCACGGCGACGACGAAGCCAATAATGACAAATTATTGCGGGAGCTTTGTGACGTTCCTGACGAGCGTCGTGGTGCCCAATTCAATTGCTATTTATGCCTGGCCGATCCCCGGGGCGAGGTGCGATTGCAGGCGAGCGGCCAATGTCGTGGTCGCATCGCCCAGCAACGAAGTGGCGGTGCCGGTTTTGGCTACGACCCACTCTTTATCATTCGCGAATACCATCGCACCTTTGGCGAGCTTGATCTGACGGTCAAGCGAGCTATCAGTCATCGTTCCCGAGCACTGCGGCAATTTGTGCCAACGATGCTGGGACTGGTCAGGGCTGAGAAATTTCAGGGCTGAGAAAT
>JARGNK010000061.1:24391-36683 GCA_029213145.1 Rubripirellula sp.
TTAGGGCCCCGGCTGTAGTTTCAGGACCGGCAGGCGGCCTCGCTTTTCGATTTGGTTGCGAATTTCGGCAGGCGTGAGATCAACTGGGCGAGGTCGTTTTGCGGGATCGGTGGCGGGATGGGCAAAGCGACTTCCCTGGCGTGTTCCCCGGCGTCGGAACTCATTTTCGATAGCTAATCGCAAAGACGATTTTTCCAGGCACCACTTTGGTTCGATCAGGTAATCGGGTGGAGCGTCGCCGCTGATTCTTTCCACGATCACCTCAGGCGAGATGCGTTCGAGGAAATCGACGACGGTTTCGATGTAATCGTCCCGTTGCATCATCTGAATTTCACCCGCGATGACTTGATCACCCAGCGGTGTGCCAGTCACGGCATACAGGTTGTGTAGCTTGATGGCGTCGAGGCCGAGGCGTCCAATTTCGTTTGCGGTTTCCATCATCATCGCATGCGTTTCACCCGGTAGTCCCAGGATGATATGGGCACAGCATTCGAAACCTCTTCCCCGGCTGCGGTCGACAGAATTGACCATGTGTTCGTGACAGTGTGCCCGATTCATCCATTGCAGGCTTTCGTCGTACATGGTTTGCATCCCGTATTCGAGCGAGACATCATGCCTTTGCGACAAATTTTCAAGCAATTCCAGAACCGATTCTGGAGCACAATCAGGGCGGGTTCCGATGGCTAAGCCAACCACCTCATCACTGACAGCTAAAGTCGACTCGAACAATTCGGCTAATTGATCGACTGGTGCGTAGGTATTCGTTGCGGGCTGAAAGTAGGCAATGAAGCCCTGCACATTATGATAGCGTCGGCGGACAGATTGGATGCCCGTTTGGAGTTGTTCGATAACTCGTTTTAAGCGGACTCGGCGTGAGGGGCTGAATGAGCGATTGTCGCAGAAATTACAGCCACCACGGGCGACGGCACCATCGACGTTGGGGCAGGTGAACCCAGCATCGATGCTGACCCGCTGAATCCGACCGCCATGGCGTCGTTTCAGGGCAGCCCCGAATGCGTTGATGACCAATCCTTCGTGCTGCCAAGCGAGTCGATCGTCGTTTTTTGGAGGTGAGGGCACAGTCAGAGTTGCCAAACGGGGTATGTGGACCAAAATAGAGCTGAGAACAGGTTATGATGGGTACTAGTCTATCGCCCGACGCCATCTCTTCCTGCCCCCAATTCATTGGAAGGCGGCGATTTCAGCCGTCAACGACTAACCCGTGGGTAGCCACTGTGAATTCGAAACAACCGAACGAAGAACCAAGTCACGGACTCGAAAAAAAGGAGCAGACATTTGCTGGTCCCTTCGGGCAACTGACTCCGTGCGGCGGGGGGGATCCCATTCCGCTCAAGAAGAAACGGCTATTGATTGGGCGGCGGGGTGAGGCGGATGTCCAGCTGAAATTTAACAATGTGTCCACCCAGCATTGTCGATTAACGCTGGAATATGGCTATTGGTTCGTTCGTGATCTGAACAGCCGAAATGGAACCAAAGTTGACGATCGTGCGGTCATGCGGAAACGCGTCGATCCGGAATGCAAACTGTCGATTGCTCGCCACGAGTACATCATCGAGTACGATCCACAGCAACTCGGCGCCTATGGTCCTCCGCCAGCCGATGACGATTACATGGACGAGATGATGCGTAGTTCACTGATGGACCGTGCGGGTTTGAAAAAACGAGATGGTCAACGAGACAAGCCGCGGTCCCAGCGGGTGTCCTTGGATGATTCACTGAAGAAGAATCCCAAGAAGTGAACTCGGCTCAGCGTGTTGCGGGGCGGAGTTGCGAAGACAGCGACAACCTTTGGAGATGAGCCTGATGCTGCGTTGGCCCTGTGTTGTATTCGCGTTTTCCATTCTCGTATGCGGTGTGTTCGCGGGGGCCGTCGTACGAGCGGACCAGCGCCCGAACATTGTGTTCCTATTTGCCGATGACCAGTGCAGCTATTCGCTTGGTTGTTACGGCACGCCCGGCGTAAAAACGCCGAACCTTGATCAGCTAGCGCGGGAAGGGATGGTTTTTGACCATCATTACGACACAACCGCGATTTGCATGGCCAGTCGTGCCAACGTGATGACCGGATTGTTGGAATATAAAAACGGATGTAATTTCACACATGGTCCGCTGCTGAGTGAGCATTGGCAAAAATCTTATCCCAGCCTGCTCCGCGACGCAGGCTACTGGACCGGGTTTGCGGGCAAGTTTGGGTTTGAAGTGGCGGCGGCACCGGGCGAGAAAGGGGTGCTACCGGCAGCCGATTTTGATCGGTGGGGAGGCGGGCCAGGGCAAACTTCTTATGTCACCGCAAAGAACAAGTCGATGGCCAAGTATGCCAAAGAGTATCCCCACTCGACTCTCTCTTACGGAGCCTTCGGTCGCGATTTTGTGCTTGAAGCTGCGGAATCCGAGCGACCATTTTGCTTGTCGATCAGTTTTAAGGCGCCTCATATGCCGGCCACGCCTGATCCACAATTCGATTCGGTTTATGCCGGTGCGACGTTTACCAAACCCGCGAACTACGGCCGCGAGTATGGCGAACATTTCTCTTTGCAAAGTCGGAAAGGCCGCCAATTTGAACGCTTTCACAGTTGGAACTACAGCGATCAGTACGATCGTGTGATGGCAACCTATTACCAGCAGATTTACGCGATCGATGTGGCGGTCGGGATGATTCGCAAAGCGATCAAAGAAGCTGGTGTGGCCGACAATACAGTAGTCATTTACACAAGTGACAATGGTTTTCTGTGCGGATCACATGGGTATGGGTCAAAGGTGCTGCCCTATGAGGAAGCGTCACGAGTGCCCCTGATCATGCTCGATCCGCGGCATGAAAATAGTGGTCGCCAATTGCGTTGTCGCGCGTTGACTGGCAACGTCGATTTCGCACCGACCATGTTGGCCCTGGCGAAGTTGCCCATTCCTGAGGACATGGACGGAATGGATCTGATGAAGCTGTATGACAACCCAACCGCCAAGATTCACGACTCCCTGCCGTTGATCAACGTTTGGGGGCCCAAGCCAGTCCACTCTTTGGCCGTCGTTACGAAGGACTGGAAGTACATTTACTGGCCTTACGATCAAGATGACCTCGAACCAACCGAGGAACTTTATGATCTGAATAACGACCGCTTGGAATTGACGAATTTGGTCGATTCGCCTTCGACCGTTGGTAAGCTGCACGAGTTGCGTTCGGTGTACGATCGGTGGGCGGAAGATTGGAACCAATCCGCTGTACCGTATCACGACTACCAATCCTTCGGCGATTTCTTTCAACGAGACCAGCGGTAATTCAAGTTCGCTGTGACGCGGTTTTGACCGTTGGTCAATCTTACCATCGTCATTTTTACTGGGGACACGAGCAATGGTCCATTCGAGAATCAAACAGTGGTTGTTCTTGTTGGTTTTAGTCGTCTGTTGTTTTGGCTTGTTGGGGAGTCCGCTCCGCGGGCAATCACCCAACGTGATCGTGATCTATACAGATGATCAAGGCTATGGTGACGCCGCTTGCTTGAATCCCACGGCAAAATTTCAGACGCCTAATCTTGATCGTTTGGCCCGGGAAGGAATGACGTTCACCGATGCTCACTGCAGTGATACCGTTTGCACGCCAAGTCGTTATGGATTGCTGACGGGGCGATACAGTTGGCGGACAACGTTGAAGCGTGGTGTCTACGGTGCCGAAAAAGAATGTTTGATTGCGGATGATCGAATGACGCTCGCTTCGCTGTTAGGGGCGAGTGGCTATCGCACGGCCATGGTAGGAAAGTGGCACCTTGGCATGGACTTCCCGGGTGATCGGTCCGATCGCGATTGGACTCAACCAGTACGCGATATGCCCTTGGACAAGGGATTTGATTATTTCTGGGGCATCCCCGCTTCGATGAATTACGGTGTCTTGGCTTGGTTTGAGGGGCGATATGCAGCTGTCCCTCCAACACTGTACACGCAGAAGAAACCGAATCAGATTGCGATTTCTGATTATCGCATCATGCCGCCCTATGAATCCCAGGTAAGCGACCTCGGAACCACCAGCGAGCTTGGCGTCGTGCGGGGCAAACTGGAAATCGCAGCCGACTTTGTCGATTCTGAGTGTTTGACCCGATTCACCGACAAGGCGATTGAGTGGATGAGGAAACAGGTTCCCGGTGTTCGGTCGGGAACCCCGTTCTTTCTCTACTTGCCCTACACCTCGCCGCACAAGCCGGTGATCCCGATTGATCAATTTCGTGGCAAGAGTCAGGCGGGCGCCTATGGTGATTTCATGCTGGAAACCGATTGGCACGTGGGGCGTATTTTGGACTTCTTGGACCAGCAACAGTTGGCGGAAAATACGTTGGTGGTTTTTAGCAGTGACAACGGTCCGGAAACGACATGGAAAGAACGCACCAAGCGATTTGAACATCACAGCAATGGGATTTTCCGGGAGGGCAAGCGTTCGATCTACGAAGGTGGTCACCGAGTCCCGATGTTTGTCCGTTGGCCCGCGAAGATTGCCGCCGGTAGTCGTTGTGATGATACGGTTTGCCAAACGGATCTGTTGGCGACATTGGCCGAAGTTGTTGAGCAAGAGCTACCGCCAAACGCAGGCGAGGATAGCACGAGTTTTTATCCGCACTTGCTCGGTCGCCAAACCGGATCACGCCCGCCGATTATCCACCACGCGGCAAACGGCCGATTCGCGATCCGTCACGGCAAATGGAAATTGGTGATGGAAGGCAAGCAGCAAAAGAACAAGCGGGAGCTGTATGATCTAACCACCGATCCGAGTGAAACCCATGATGTGATTGCGCAATACCCAGAGGTTGAACAGCGATTGGTCAATCGCATCACCAAGATTGTGCAAGACGGACGTAGTAGCGAAGGGCCAGCCCAATCAAACGATACCCCGTGGTGGGATGATTTGGTTTGGATCAATCCAAACTAGGCGGCGCTTACACATTTTGCTGTCGAGGTTCTGCGTGGCACGCGATTCACTCGACATTTGCTTCGGGAGTGTCGGCTTCGGTATTCCCCTGGTCACTTTCCCCGAACGCGGCGGCGATTTTTCGATCGTCCGCGGGTGAAATCCAACGCAAATCGATTTTCAGTTGGTCACCCGTGATCGACGCTTCAATCGACGGGACTTCTTCGCGGAGTTGTTCGACCCACTGGGTTGGTGTGAGCGTCTGGTGCTGCAAGCAGAGTTGCCGTGAGGGAAATCGCCAGCGACCTGTTGGGGTGAGTCGAGCCTCGTCGGCGGTGATTTGACAGGACCGGATGGTGTCGACGGCCGAGAGGCGAGTGGCAAGTCGCTCTGCCCGCCCACGCAGATTTTCTTCACTGGTGCTCAGCAAAGCGTGCACTGGCAGATTGCTCGGGTCGGAGGCAGCTTCTTCGAGCGCGACAACCATCATTCCTTGCAGAGCATCGCTGGCACGAAGGGTTGACCAGGCTGTCGAGTTTCGGATCCATTCGATTTCTTCTGTCGGACCAATTAGCAGTCCGCAACTTGGGCCCGCCGCCAATCCGTTGCCGGGCATCATGACATAGTCAATTCCCTGATTGAGCATTTCTTCGGCGGACGGAATTTGTTCGAATTCGCTCGCCTGCAGCGTCGCCAGGGGCAGGACAGCAGCCTGTTGAGCATCGTGGTTAGATAGATCCAGTGGAACGACCGGGTTCGTGCCACCATCGGCAAAGATGGCACAGAAGGAATCCAGGCCATCAAAATCGTGCGGATCAATTCGGTTGATACTGCCGACTTCTTGGATCAGCGGAACCAGCGTCTGGAAAGCTTCTGGAAGCGGCGTCCCATCGGGCAGTGCGACGGAATGACCACGGTGAACGACCAGATTTCGGCGTTGCACAAGTAATGAAAACGCCGTCATGGCGGCGGAGAAGTTTGCCGTGATCAGCAACGAATGATCTTGCGATGAAAGCAGGCGTTGAACGCGTTTGGCAAGTCGTACCTGTTCGGCTTCACCCTGAACCACCTCACCTGAGATTAGTTCTCGACCAACTTCGAGAACTTTGTCGGGAAGCGGTACGCCAGTTCCGAATTCATGGATCAGGACACCACTGGCATTCAACATGGGAATCGCGATCGCGGAGTGTTTTCGACTCCACTGTTCAACACTGCGTTTGCCCGCCTCGGCCGAACGGAGCACGGCATCGAGGTGGCGAGCCGCCGTTTGTGGCAGGTCCTGCAGAATCTCTGTCGCCTGTGATTTGATTTTTTCGAGTGTTTGCGGCTCGCTTGCCTTGCGAGCGGCGTCGGTCAGTCCGCGCCGCAGTACTTCGATCGTCCAAGGAGGCAAGGCCATCAGTTTCTCCAGATGAGGAATAAGCGTGCAGGGCCGATCCAGTCACGCCGCCGGTCTCAGTCTACGGTTGGGTGGCCGCCCATACAAACACAAAGCTCTTCAAAAGCACAGCCCGTAAGGCACCATGAGTTCGAAACGGCACCTTGGACGAAACGCTGGCCCGAAGAAATGCCACTGAGTTGGGGACCAGCGTATGTTGCGGAAACAGAGTTTCTCAGAGAACCAGGCCTCGAGCCATCTCTCCTGGTCGCGATTGCAGGAGCATGGCGGGGTCTGGCTTCTCTTAGTCCTTCTTGGCCTTGACGGTTCGCAGTTGCAGTTCGGCTAGCTGTTCTTTGTCGACTTGGCCCGGGGCCTCGGTCATCAAGTCAGTCGCTTTCTGTGTCTTTGGAAAAGCGATCACTTCGCGAATGTTTTCCAGACCGGCAAACAGCATCACCCAGCGGTCGATCCCGAGTGCGATCCCGCCGTGAGGTGGCGCGCCGTATTTCAGTGCGTTCAGTAAGAAACCAAAACGGTCTTCCGCGGTTTCCTCGTCGATCCCGAGCAGGTCGAAGACCTTCGATTGGGTTGCCGGATCATGGATTCGGATCGTCCCACCACCTGCTTCGCTGCCGTTGATCACCAAGTCGTACGCTTGGGCGCGACAATCCTGCGGATCCTCTTCTAGCAACGGCAGGTCGCTGGTCAAAGGCGCGGTGAAGGGGTGGTGCATTGCGACCCAGCGGCCGCTTTCTTCGTCGCGGTCGAACATGGGGAACTCGGTCACCCACGAGCAGTGCAATGCGTCTTTATCAATCAGTCCCAATTCGCCGGCCAGACGTTTCCTCAAGCCAGCCAGACCCTTGCAGGTGACTTCCCAGGTGTCGGCCAAAAACATTAACAAGTCGCCAGGTTCGCCTGCGAGCAACGTTTTGATTTCCGCCAGGTGTTCGGGATCAAAGTTCTTGCTGATGGGACTCCATAGCGTCCCGTCATCCTCGACGCGGAACCAGGCCAAGCCTTTCGCCCCGAAGTCGCCTTTGACATATTCGGTCAGCTCATCGATTTGCCGCCGCGAGTACTTGCTCGCAGCATCCTTGACAGCGATACCCCGCACGAAGCCACCGGAGTCGGCGGTGCCGCGGAACACGCGAAATTCGGTTTTCTTGGCAATCGAAGTGATATCAACAATTTCCATCCCGAAACGTAGGTCCGGAGCGTCGCTGCCGAACCGCCGCATCGCTTCGCTGTAGGTCATTCGCGGCAATGGAGTGCTGATCTCTTTGCCCAGGACCGCTTTTGCGCTCTCGGCGACCAGGCCATCGATCAAACCCATGACGTCATCTGCATCGACAAAAGACATCTCGACGTCGAGTTGCGTGAATTCGGGTTGTCGGTCCGCTCGCAGATCTTCGTCTCGGAAACACTTCGCGACTTGGACGTAGCGGTCAAACCCAGCCACCATCAGGATCTGTTTGTATAGTTGGGGTGACTGTGGCAGGGCGTAAAAACTTGTCGGATGCACGCGACTGGGCACTAAGTAATCACGAGCTCCTTCTGGAGTACTGCGACCAAGGATCGGTGTTTCAACGTCGATGAAGTCGTGCTTTTCGAAATAGTCCCGCATCGATTTAACGATCTTGCTGCGCAAGAACATCGCTCGCTGCATTTCGCCGCGACGCAGGTCGAGAAATCGGTACTTCAGGCGTAGATCCTCGCCTGGCAAATCACTTTGACTTGGCGTGAAGGGGGGCGTTTCGCAGCTATTGAGGATTTCGAAGTGGGAACTACGGACCTCGATTTCACCGGTAGCAAGTTTTTCATTGACTTTGCCTTCCAGCCGATCGGTGACCTTGCCGCGGATCAAAATCACACTTTCGCTGGCGACGCGTCCCGCTTCGTCGATCAACTCGCTGCCCG
Source organism: Rubripirellula sp. (assembly GCA_029213145.1). Taxonomy (GTDB): domain Bacteria; phylum Planctomycetota; class Planctomycetia; order Pirellulales; family Pirellulaceae; genus Rubripirellula. Next base: position 32,602 of record JARGNK010000061.1, read on the forward strand.
CTTCGGGCGGGCCGACCACAACCTGAGTGAGTCCGTAGCGGTCGCGAAGGTCGATGAACACCGCGCCACCATGGTCGCGTTTGCTCTCGACCCAACCACAAAGGGTGACTTCGGTTCCAACGTCGGATTTGCGGAGCTGGCCGCAGGTGTGGGTGCGTAGCACGTTCAGTCGGGGGTTAAGCAGTAAGTGGTTTCAGTTTGCCGTCGCCAGATTCTAGACGGATTTTCCCAAATTGCTGAGGGGACTCCTGCAAAGCAAATTCGCTCGATCAAATGTTGCGTTTCAGATGATTTTGCTGCGGCTGCGATTCGTGGAAGCGAAGATTGTAGCCCGCCGCTCTTTTTTTAGGTCGCCGCGGCTCTTTCTTAGGGGGGCAAAGACGCTTGGTTTCGGGGTAATCCCTCGTCAATTCGCTGAAAAAATAAGACGTCGCCGCTGTTTTTGCGTCGACGTTCATTTCGTCTAGGCACCGATCTTCAGCGGCGGGGCGCAAAAAAAACGCCGGCGCTTTCGCGCCGGCGCCGATTCAATTGCTCAAACTTCACTTTGGCTCTGGGGACTAAAGTTCAGTGTGGCTAACCTTCAAAAGGGCTACAGTTCCGTCCCCGCAGCTTCCTCCCCGAGATGGACATCCCCTTCTTCCTTCGGAGCCTGAAAGCACAGAATCAGGATGAGATAGAGGACGGCCATCGTTGCCGGAACGATCGCGGTGTAGAGAAGAGCCATGCGGCTTCCGTACAGCGTTGCAGCTTCGACCGGTCCCTTATCCTCGTCGGCGAATGCCTTGTTCGCTTCCCACCAGTCATACTGGGTTTTCAGTCCCTTGTTGGCCTCGGAGCCGAGATTGTCGCCCACGATCGCAACCTCCGAAGCGATTGCCTCTCCATTATCCTCGATCATGCCCGCCTTGGCACCGTCGATACCGGTGATGGCCGGGAAGAACAGAAAGTTGTTCTCATTGGGGGCTTTCACTCGTTGGAACGTTTCCGGTGCATTTTCTTGGATGTACTGCGAAGCAAAGTAATCTTGCTTGTATCCAATGCCTGGTCCACCCAGCAAACCGGCTGAGGTCATTCCGGCGAAGCCCATCAGGGCCATCGCAACGGTAGCGCTTTGCGGGAATCTTTCGCCAACCACTCCGAGCATGGTAGGCCAGAGGAAGGTTTTGCCCATCGCGTAAATCGTTGCAGCGAAGAACATGAATGGCACACTTTCACCAATGCTGATCAGGTACAGACCGAGTGCGCCGATGACGGCGCTGGCGAGCAAGAGGCCGAGTGACGATATCTTGTGGACAATTGGTCCGGCGAAGAACCGCAGGCCGGTCATCAACAACGAGGTGTAGATGAACAAAGCCGTGCCCAGTGAGGCGCTGCTCAGAATCTTGCCGGTGATTTTATTGATCCAGCTATCGGTTCCTAACTCGACGTAGCCCACACAAGCGTGAGCGATGAGCAAGATCAGGAAGAACGGGCCAATCAGCTTGGTGAACATCCCGCCGTATGTGATTGCTCCTTCTTCAGCAGCCGTTTTCGGAAACGGTTCTTTCAGGGCGATGAAGCCATACATCACGACCGGGATCAGGAACGTCGCCATCAATATTTCCCAACCAATCATCCCCTTGGCAAAGACGATCAGGCCGCCGATCACCAAGCCAGCCGGCCAGCCGGCGTGCAGAATGTTCAGATAGTGCGTTTTCTGTTCGGGGTAGATTGCGGCAGTCAGCGGGTTAATCACCGCTTCGCAAATGCCGTTGCCGATCGCGAAAATGAACATCGAGATGTAAAGCAGTGTGTAGACCGCATCTTTTCCCGAGGCGTTGAAGACCGGAGTCGCGGCAAACAGCATTACCGCCGAAATCACGTGACAGGCCAACGCGATAATCATCAGCCGTTTGTATCCCACAAAGTCGATCATGGCTCCAGCGGCGAGGATCACTAAGCCAAATCCAAGCAAACCTCCGCCGGTGATCTGCCCCAGTTCGGTCATGGTGAACCCGTACTGCTTTGACCAAATGTCCAGCAATCCGCCGCGTACGGCGAAGCCAATGCCTGCGGCAATCAGGGTGAGGAACCCTGCAACGAGAAGCTTTTTACGGTTTTCCATGGTGGGCATGTGGGCGAATGAGGGATGAAAAAGTGAGGGAAGCCGAAATGCTGCCAGGGTGCGAACGCCAAGTCAAGCAATTTGGCTCGAATCCGAGCAGAACGTAAAAGTAATTTGCTGTCGCCGCTGTTGCCACTGTTACACCCTCTATACTGACCCCAGAAATCGAAAATAGTGGCCCCCAAGGCCATCCACTCCCACTTTTTTTAACTCGGAGCTCTACAAATGCGTTTGATTTTGTCCCTCGCCCTCACCTTTGGAGCCTTGACGACCATGGCCACCGCCGATGACCACGAATGCGCCCTGAATTTCAAGGCAAAAACAATCGATGGCGAAACCGTCGACCTCGAGGATTATGAGGGCAAGGTCGTGCTGGTCGTCAACACAGCCAGTCGATGTGGTCTAACGCGGCAATATGCTGGACTGGAGGAGTTGTACGGGAAGTACAAGGATCAGGGATTTGTCGTGCTCGGCTTCCCCTGCAACCAGTTTGGCGGCCAAGAGCCGGGAAGTAACGCGGAAATTAAGGAGTTTTGCACGTCAAAATTTGATGTTTCGTTCCCGATGTTCAGCAAGATTGACGTCAACGGCGACAAGGCTGCTCCGATTTACCAATATTTAACCAGCAAGGACACCAAGCCTGCCGGTAAAGGAGACATCAGCTGGAACTTCGAAAAATTCTTGATTGATCGTGAAGGGAATCTTGTCAATCGATTCGCTCCTCGAACCAACCCGGATGATTCCGCACTTGTGAAAGCGATCGAAGGCCAAATCAGCAAAAAGTAAGCTGCCTGTAATGATCCGACTTCGGACGGTTGTGGGCCAATGGGTTGGGTTTCGCGGCTGCGAAAACGCGACGAGCGACCTGTGGCACGCTTTCTGAGGTTTGGTGAAATGCGATCGACTTCGGCGGGTTTTTTCGAAAGCCCGCCGTTTTTTGGTGGGTTGTGTGTGATCGATTGAACCTTGCAGTTCGCTCCCCACGCGGATGAAGCCTCTTCAAGGAGGCTGTATGCTGCACGACTAACATGCCGGTTTCCATTCGCCTTTGCTTGCTTGCTGAACATGCGTTTCCTTGCCTCGGCTTTTGCCTTTGTGCTGATTGCGGCTGCGAGTCCTGCTGATGAACCGCTGTTGAAGCCAAACGACCGCGTTGCGATCCTCGGTGGCACCTTCGTCGAACGGATGCAAATGTCGGGGTGTTTCGAGGCGGAATTGCAATGTCGTCGCCCCGGTTGGAAGTTAACGTTCCGGAACCTGGGTTGGTCGGGGGATAATGTTCACGGAATTGCACGGAAGCGTTTCGATGCTCCAGAAGGCGGTTTCCAGCGGCTGCTCCGTGATGTGCAAACGGCTGAGCCCACGGTGATTTTGATCGGTTATGGCTTCGCCGAGGCCAGTGATGGGGAATCGGCGGTGGCCGAGTTCGAAGCGGGGCTTGTCCGCTTGGTCGATGCCTTAAAACAGCCCGGTCGTCGGGTCATACTGCTGACCCCAATCGCCTTGCCAGGATTTCGAGTCACCGGATACGACAACCTGATCTCCAAGTGCGGCTCTGTCATTCGGCGAATCGGTAGCGAGCGAGAATTACCTGTGGTATCGACCGATTGGGTTCCGACGACGGAAAGCATGACGTCAGATCGAATGATGCCCAATTGCAACGGCTATCGAGAAATTGCTGCCGCTATTGCGGAATCTCTGGTCGGCGATTCGGAAACGTCACCGACGGGGGCGGGCTGTGGCGAGAATCGTGACCGGCTGCGACAGTTGATTAGCCGCAAAAATCAACTGTTCTTTCATCGCTATCGCCCTCAAAACGAGACTTACCTGCTTTTGTTTCGCAGGCACGAGCAGGGAAACAATGCGCGTGAGATTGCCAAATTTGATCCTCTGATTCGCCTGGCAGACGAGGCGATCTGGCAGGCCGCCGGCCGCTGAGGGAGCAGCTGAGTTTTGGTCGCTGGCTCTCAGAATG
>JARGNK010000061.1:36783-38290 GCA_029213145.1 Rubripirellula sp.
CAGGCCGCCGGCCGCTGAGGGAGCAGCTGAGTTTTGGTCGCTGGCTCTCAGAATGTTGAATGAGACTTCGTTCGGCGGCAAATTTACTGCCCAAGTCGTTTACTGCCAAAGTCGCCTTGGAAGCCGCCCAGAGTGGGTCTGGTCCTGATCCTCGCGCTGGTCATTGCCAGTTGCAGGTCTCGCGCTTACGATTTTCCGTTTGCGCTGCGCCCGATAACGCAGCTTTTTGAGACTGAACACGTGGAGTTCTGTGGTGTCTGGTACCTGTGTCATTGGATTGCAGTGGGGCGACGAAGCAAAAGGCAAGCTCGTCGATCTGTTGGCGCCGCAATTTGATTTGGTGGTACGTTACCAAGGAGGTGCCAATGCTGGGCACACGGTGGTGGCGGGCGACGAGGTCTACAAGCTTCACCATATCCCCAGCGGGATTTTGCATCCGGAGGTTCAAAACCTGATCACACCTGGCGTCGTGATCAATCCGACCACGATGCTTGACGAGATCAACGGGTTGGCCGAGCGTGGGGTGATCTGCCAGGATAATCTTCGGATTAGCGAACGGGCTCATCTGGTCATGCCTTGGCACATGGCGGAAGACAAGTTCATCAACGCGACCGCTGTCCGTGGTGAATCGATCGGCACAACCAATCGTGGAATCGGGCCCTGCTACCGAGACAAAGTTGGGCGAACCCATGCGATTCGAATGACCGACCTGGTGCAATCGACTCGTGATGAACGGATCGGGATCGTGGCCGAACAAAAAGTCACGCTGCTAGGCAACATGGGAGCGCCCCGGGAAGACCTGGACGAAATCGCTCCTGAAAAGATCGTGGCCTTGGCAGCGTCGTGGGCAGATCAACTTCATGGCATGATCGGTGATACGACCGATTTCTTGCTGGATGCTTGTGAAGCCGATCAGCGAATTCTGTTTGAGGGCGCTCAGGGAGCCTTGCTCGATATTGATCATGGCACGTTTCCATTCGTCACCAGCAGCAACAGCAGTGGCGTTGGCGTTTGTGCGGGAGCGGGAGTTCCACCGCGATGGATCAATCAAGTACTTGGCGTTTGCAAGGCTTACAGCACACGCGTTGGTGGTGGACCGTTCCCAACCGAATTGGAAGATGAAACAGGGGATCGAATCCGCAAACTTGGCAACGAGTTTGGTACAACGACTGGTCGCCCGCGTCGCTGTGGCTGGTTCGATGCGGTCGCCGTACGGTACACCGCGCGGCTCAGTGGAGTCACGAGATTAGCGCTCATGATGATGGACGTGCTGAGCCATCTTGATGAATTGAAGGTGTGTGTTGCGTACGAATTGGATGGCGAGCGGATTGAGCGTTTGCCAAGCCATGCCGACCAGATCCGTCGCTGTCGTCCCATTTACGAAACGATTCCCGGATGGAAGCAACCGGTCGACGATGTTCGCCGTGTGGATGAGTTTCCGGCCGGCGCTTTGGCCTACGTCAAGCGTATCGAAGAGTTGGTGGGAATTCCCGTCGGTGTGTTGTCG
>JARGNK010000304.1 GCA_029213145.1 Rubripirellula sp.
CCATCGATCCGGCGCAAATTCGCCTCACACCTCCAATCACCTCGCCAACGACTGAAGCACCTTCAACGATCACGAACACCATAGAGTGATCCTGGCGACAGGCTCGTCGTCGCACGACGCATACGTCGCGTCTGCACGGCACGCCGTTTCCTCATTCTCTCGGGCAACTTGGCCGCACAAGTTGGAGCCGCGATGATTACGGAACTCTTCGGGGTTGGATCCGTTGAGAAAAACTAGCGATGGAGGATAGCGAGGATAAAACGCGATTCGAAGTGCGAACTCCTTGCACGACAAACCAGAAATTTCAAGACTCCTAACTTCCCCGTGAGAGGAATCTGGCAGGCGTCGCTTACTCACCTTGTACCGGTCAGGAAATCATCGGGGATGAAAGCTGCAGCAAATATGACCCCAATCTCGAGCGGGCGACGCCACCCGGCTAGTCCATTCGAACGCCGATCGTCAATAAGATGTTGGCGTAACGCTGCTGATCTGCCGTCTGAATCGTCAAAACATGGTCAGCAGTGCTGACGGCCTCATAGAATTTCCATTTATCGACGGGCTGCAAATCGAGATCCAGATGAGCTTCCTTAATCGTTTTCCGATAATCATCCCAGACAGGCGGATCGCCCTCGAGCGCGTAAGGTCCGCTGGTTTCCGTTTCCATCGTCTGGATCGCCTCCACCGGTACAGCAGACAACAAGGCTTCAAGCACTTGGTCGCAGGTTGGCACGCCTGGCATCAGATTCAAGCTGATCAATTCTGACCTCGGGCCCCGCTTGCTGGCTGCCGGGTAGTTTCCATCGGCGATCAGAACGGTACTGTGGTGGCCTGCAGCGGCCAGGATCGCGGAAATCTGCGGATGAATGAGTTTGTGTCGCAACATGGAATGGCACTCGGTCTGCGGGCCGGAATTCGATAGGATCAACGAATCTCGGAAGTCATTTTTCTTAGAATCTTGGCTTCCAAGCTTTGCTCGTCAGCCAGATTGCGGCGAGTCACATTGTGACGGAGACACGAGTTGCCCGAAAGCCTGTTAAATCGACGCCTGAAACTTGGCCGATTCCTGGGGATCAGCCTCTACGTCCACTGGTCATTCGCGCTGGTGATTGCCTACGTGGCGATCAGTTCGCGAGAGGGCGGGTCCGCCGTGGTGGCGTTTTCCATTGCCCAGTTGCTTGGTGTCTTTCTGTGCGTGACGCTGCACGAATATGGCCATGCAATGGCCGCGCGATATTTCGGAATCGGCACCGTAGACATCACACTGCTACCGATCGGTGGCGTTGCCCGACTGAGACGGATGCCGCGAATTCCCTGGCAAGAATTGGTGGTCGCGCTGGCGGGGCCAGCCGTGAATGTGGTCATTGTGGGGCTGATTGTGGCTGGTCTCTGGGCCTTCACAGATCAAACGGTTCTATATGGCTTGGTCGGCTGCGTCGGTGAATTCATGGGCTATCCGATGAATGAACCCCTGATCGAATCGATGATCATAATTTTGCTAACGCCCTCGCTGCTCGGTTTCGTCACGGTGATGCTAATTGTCAATTTCTTTCTGGTTGCCTTTAACCTGATTCCCGCCTTTCCGATGGATGGCGGCCGGGTATTTCGCAGCCTGCTCGCCATGCGACTGGATTACCGAAAGGCGACGATGATTGCCTCACGTGTCGGCCTCGTATGTGCATTCGTGATGGCTTTCGTAGCCCTCAGCTCGAATCCCCCAAATCCAATCCCCGTGTTGATCGCCTTCTTCATCGGATATGCCGGGATCGCAGAAGCCAGACAAGTCGATATCACTGAGTCGGTGCGAGGACTAACAGCGGGACAAGTCATGATACGAACCCAAGCATCGATTCCGGCCGATTGGCCGCTGTACGATATCCGACTGTGCTGGCAAGCAAACAGTTCACCAGCACTACCGGTTATCGAGTCCAGTGGCCGGGTCATTGGCATGCTGCGATTGAGTGATGTGGCTAAAGCCCTTGCCGGGGGAATGAATCAATCGACGACCGCCAAACAACTGATCGCAACTGGGTCAAATATCGGCACGTTGCGGGAAGAAGAAGCTCTAGAAATCGCACTGCTGCGAACGGGAAGGCAAAATCGCCAGATACCTGTCGTCGACTCGATTGGTTGCCTGATCGGAATTGTCGATCTCGATTCGATGCTGGCCCGAGCAGAGATCTCACGACACGCACCAATGACCTTGAATGAATTCTCATAAAGCGTTTCAGCCGACCAAAGCGGGCATATCTTTTACGGTCACCAAACCCCTTACCGTCAATCACTCAGAGCGTTCCCTCGGCGTGCTGGCCACAGTCGACATCGTCGAGTGATCGTTCAATTTGAATCGTCGTGTGACCGATGTTGAATCGATGCAACAGCTCGTCACTGGCCTGCCGCAAAATGGCGTCGTGATTGTTTTTTCCTGGAAGCACCAAATGGACGGTCATCGCGATTTCGGTTGTACTCATTGCCCACACATGCAGGTCATGAACATCAGTCACGCCTGGCAACTCTCGGAGGTAGCGATCAACCTCCTCAATCGCAATCGATGGCGGAACTCCCTGCAACGCTAACTGGAGCGACTCTTTCAATAACCCCCAGGTACCGACGAAAATCACCGCCGCGATCAGTAGGCTGGTAACAGGATCGACCCATAACCACGAGGTCAACGCGATGACCGCGCCCGCTATCACAACCCCAAGCGACAGCAGAGCATCCGCTGCCATATGCAGATAGGCGCCCCGGAGGTTCAAATCAGTATGCCGTCCCCGCATAAATAACAAAGCAGTGGCAGTATTGATGATCACGCCAATCAACGCCACGACGATGACCACAGGAGCCTCAACCGAGGCTGGATCATTCAAACGCCCAATCGCCTCCCACGCCACCGCGCCAACAGCAACTAACAACAAAAGCGAATTAAACAGCGCAGCGAGAATCGTCGACCCCCGCCATCCGTAAGTTCGACTCGAACTAGGCGGCAATTTTGCTAACGCATAGCCGATCCAGGCCATCAGCAACCCCATCACATCACTCAGGTTGTGGCCAGCGTCGGCCAATAGTGCCAAAGAACCAGCCCACCACCCAAAGGCGGCCTCAACAATCACAAAACCAAGGTTCAATCCAACCCCTAATGCAAACACACGACCATAGCCCTGGCTTGGAAGATGATGGTGATCACACTGGTGCATGGCTGCACTTTCCAGCAAAGAGTTGATTGAACAGCAGTCGTCATGCGGAAGATCGAATGGTAACGAACCAGTCAACCAGACCAGCACCTAACCTTCCTTACTAAGCACTCAAAAAGTCGATTTCTTAGACATTGGTCTGATCAGCCGAGAGCCCGTGTAAGTCACTTATCCACTGGCAGCCACTTATCCACTGGCAGCCAATCATTGAATCTTGGCTAGAAGCCCCACGACTGCCGCTCATGCTGAAAGGCATCTGACCTGACTGCCAATCGTTACAACTTCCAACGCCTGGATCAAGGTGAGCGCATTCGTCAGCGTACGGGTTCGTTTTTCGATCAGGTTGGGTGGTCACCCCAGTAGAACAAGAACCCACCCGTCCAGATAGAATCCATCGCTTAGCTGGCTTGCCACAATCAGGCCAGCGATCAAATTGGTAGCCGCTCCAAATCTCTCTTTGAACGATGGTGGTCTGGCTAAATCGGTTCCATCGCCCCGTTGAGCGCGTTGATATATGTCATCGCGATACGGAAGATCAAAAATACAAACACGATTACCACCGACACACGAATGATGATCGTCGCGACACCGGAAAGCACGCGCAGCGCGGTCTTCGCCCGCTCGTCATATTCTTTTGCCAAATACTCCATGGATTCGGCATCTGTCCCCGAGTGCTCCGAAATCTCCACACGTCCGATGAAGTCAGGAGGAAATAACTCGGTGGCCTCCAAGGTGCCAGATAACGTTGCCCCACCTCTGATCGCCGACTCCGCTTTGTCGGCTCCTGCTCGGTAGTAATCGCTGTCGGTGCTTTCCAAAGCCAAGCGAATCGAACGAATCGGATCCAATCCCGCATCCAGTGCCAACGCTAGCGTCCAGCAGAAACGAGAGATCGTGATCGTCTGGATTGAGTCACCGAGCTTGGGGATCGCATAAATGATTGGTATCAGATTCTGAACACCCGCGACATTTCGCAAGTACGCCCAGACCAAGAGCGCAATCCCTCCAAAAGCAGCCCCCACATACAACCAAAAGATCAAAACACCCGAGCCGCCTCTTAAACCGAATCCGAGAATATCGGTCATCTGACCACCCCCAGCTGGGGTTAAGATTCCCATCAAATAGATCAGCAGGGAGAGGATTCCAATCGCTGCAACCAACTGCAGCATCGGCCAGGCAATCGAGCGAACAAAGATA
>JARGNK010000305.1 GCA_029213145.1 Rubripirellula sp.
AAAGGGCACGCAGTGGATTCCAATGGTGGACTTCCCGGTGGGCGCGAATTTAATGGCGTGGATGGGCTAGAAAATGGCTTGCTGGAACACCCCCGAATCTTTGTATCCACGCTCGTCGAAAAAATGTTGATCTATGCAACGGGAAGGGGCGTCGAGTATTCCGACGCTCCCTTCATTCGGCAGATCGTTCGCGAGGCAAAGAAAGACAACTACCGATTTTCATCCCTCATACTGGGGATTGTGCGAAGTCCACCCTTTCAAATGAAAGACGCAAAATGATCGTGACAAAAAAATCATTGCCGCGGCGAACCTTTTTGCGTGGCACGGGCGCTACATTGGCCTTGCCGCTGCTCGATGCAATGATTCCATCGATGACGGCGTTGGCCGATACCGCTGCAAACCCATCGCAGTTGCGGCGACTCGGTTTCGTTTACATGCCAATGGGGAGTGATATCTCTAGCTGGACTCCTCCAAATGAACACACGTTGGATGAGCTCTCGCCCAGCCTACGATCGCTAGAACCAGTCAAGCAACAGGTTACGGCAATCACGAATTTAGAATTGCAAAACGCGTATCCGGGAACCCACGCTACCTCGAATGCTGCGTTCCTGAGCGCAGCTCGTGCGAAAAGAACCGAGAGTACGGACTACTACTTGGGGACAACGGTTGATCAAATTGCGGCGCAGCATATTGGCCAGGGGACCGTCCTACCCTCGCTGGAAATGTCGATGGATTTGCTCTCCGTTGTTGGACAATGCGATAACGGTTATGCGTGTGTTTATCAGAACAATCTTTCGTGGTCTTCGCCAACAACACCTTTGCCGGCAGAGGCACACCCGCGACTGGTTTTTGAAACGCTGTTCGGTGAAGGCGGAACGGCCAAAGCTAGACGCGAGGCATTGAATAAGCGAGCCAGCCTGCTTGATTCGCTGGCCGAGGAAATCAATCGACTGAAAAAAACACTTGGCCCAGCGGATCGAAACACTGTTTCGCAGTACCTCGAATCGATTCGTGAAGTGGAGCGACGAATTCAGCGAGCCGAGGCGGATGTTTCTGAGAATCCGCTCCCAGACCTCGACCGGCCAACGGGTGTGCCAATCTCCTATGCGGATCATGCTCGGTTGATGTTTGATTTGCAGGTATTGGCTTTGCAGGGGGACATAACACGTGTCATCACATTCCAGTTGGCACGCGAGACTAGTAACCGAGCCTATACCGAGATTGGTGTTTCCGAGCCGCATCATCCACTGACCCATCACGGCAATAATCCGGAAAAGATTGCGAAAGTGGCGAAGATCAATCAATTCCATGTCTCTCTGTTCGCTGAGTTCTTGGGCAAACTGCAAGCGACGCCAGAAGGAAATGGCAGCCTTCTAGATCATGCCCTCTATTTATACGGAAGCGGCATGGGGAACCCCAACGTACACGATCATAGTGATTTGCCGATTTTGGTTGCGGGTGGTGCAGCGGGGAATATGCAAGGCAATCGACATATTCGGTTTGAGAAACCGACGCCACTGGCGAATTTGCATCTGTCGCTTTTGCAAAAAGTCGGGATTGCCCAGCAAGTCTTCGGTGATAGCCAACAGCCAATGGACGAATTGTTTGAGTCACTAGACGTCTAGCGAGTGCAAAACAGATTGCCCCGCCGAGGCTCGAAGTTTTTCGTCGACTCCGCGGTGGTTTTTCAGGACGAGCATCGAGTCAGTGATCAAGCTGACCAAGGGCAAAAAGCTTTGGTAGAGGATAATTGAATGAATAAACAGTCGATGCGAAGTTTCTATTCGATTGTGATTTTCTGTTTGGTGTTCGCTGCCTACGGCGGTCGGGCTAACGCTGCTGACACACAACTTGCAGACGTGCTCGAAAAACGTGAGTTTTCGCTTGCCAAATCGTTGATCGAATCCACGGGTAACGTTGATGTCGCGCAAGCGGATGGTATGACGGCTCTTCACTGGGCGGCACACCATGACGATCCATCTTGTGTCAGGCAGTTGCTCGCTGCAGGGGCGAATGCGACGGTCGTGACTCGTTACGGCATTACTCCTCTCTACTTGGCGTGCCGCAATGGTAGCCACGAAACGGCAATGATGTTGTTGGACGCTGGTGGTGATCTAAACCAGACGATGGCTGGTGGCGAAACCGTGTTGATGGTCGCTGCTCGCACCGGTGATTTAAAAACAGTCGATTTGTTGATCGAGAATGGTGCTGATGTCAACGCAAAGGAACGGAAAGGTCAGACGGCCTTGATGTGGGCAGCTGCCGAGGGGAATCTGGCGGTAGTCGAAACGTTGCTGCGAGCGGAGGCGGACTATCAAACTCCCTTGCCCTCCGGGTTCACTCCGTTTTTTTTTGCTGTCCGGCAAGGCCACACTCAGGTTGCTCTGCGTTTGCTGCAAGCTGGTTTAGATGTCAATCAGCCAATCAAGCCAAAGCGTGTTGCATCCAAGGGTCCCAAGCGCGGGACGCCGGCTTTAATGTTGGCAATCAACAATGGGCATTTTGAGACGGCATTGGCCCTCCTAGACGCTGGGGCCGATGTGAATGACGACAAGGCCGGCTACACGCCGCTGCATGCGATGACATGGGTGCGTAAGCCGATACGAGGTGACGGAGATCCGCCGCCGCGAGGGTCGGGGGCCATAACCAGTCTGCAATTCGTCCGAGAGCTGACGCAACGCGGTGCGGATGTCAATGCTTCGCACGGACCTCACTCGCCACCTGATTTGCGATTGAATCGAACCGATGCAACGCCATTGTTGCTAGCTGCCGAAACCGGTGACTTGCCGCTGCTGCGGATCTTGGTCCAAGCTGGTGCTGACCCGCGACGCCCCAATTCAGAAGGCTGTACACCGCTGTTAGCGGCATGTGGTGTTGGCGTGATTAGCAATGGGGATGAGACAGCGGGAACAGAGCAGGACGCGATCGAAACGGTGCGTTATCTACTCAGCCTCGAAGCGGACATCAATGCCGTTGATCATCATGGCCACAGCGCCATGCATGGCGCGGCGTACAAAAGTTGGACGCGACTCATCAGGTTCCTATCCGACCATGGGGCCGCGATGGAAGTTTGGAATCAAAAGAACAGTCGTGGCTGGACCCCTTTGAAAATCGCGCAGGGAAGCAGGCCGGGCAACGTTCGTCCTTCGTCCGAAACTATCCAAACGATTGAAGAGGTACTTCAGAAAGCGACCTCGGATGAGCCGTGAGGCGAAATCGCCGGCAAGCGCTGCGGGGCTTGAATGGCTGATTTCACGCGACGTTTGTTTTCGGCACGATAATCGGAGCGTGCTTGTACATCTCGCGGAATTCGCTCGGCGACGGAGGGTAAGTGTTCAGCGTCGATTGGACAATGAACACATTGCATCACGCTGTTGCTTTTCGATGCACCACTGCTGAGTTATGGCGGGAAGGAGCGACTGAACGCTGCGATCTGTCTCGCCCAGGATCATGGAGTAGGATCATGCAGTATAGTGCTCCGCTGGCGATACCCGTGGACTGGCAACTGTGCCGAAAAGCCTCTGCCGAAAAGCCTACAGTCGAGTCGCGGACGGGATTAGTCATCACCCCATTTCCAGCGACACTCGTAGCGAAAGTTGCTTTGGGGTTCGATGATTTGAAAGGTGGCGATCGCTCCAACGGGAAGCTCAACTTTGGAGGTCGGTTCGATGATGGTTCGCAGTTCGGGCTGATCGATCGGAAAGCCAATGATTTGAAAATCTTTGTAGCTCCGATCTTCTGGCATTAGCATCCATATTTGTGCCAAGCCGGTGTTGGCAAAAATGTTGAATAGAAATCGACCTTCGTCGCTCGATTGACTCGCTCGTTCGCTGATCAGGTTTCCCTCAAAGACCGCGACGGTTCCGGTATTGATCGGTATTTGAGAAAGATCAAGATTCACTTCCCAGAGATAGGTGCCGTTCTTGGCATCAGCACGCAAATATCGGGGATTCAGGCTTTCGGTCACGCACTGAAACGCCATCGCTTCGTCCCGCGAATCAGACTGGAAACGTAATGTTTTTTCTTGGCCCGTACGACGTATTTTTAGTCGGCTGTAGACATAGGGTGCCGATTGGGCGGTTGATTCCGACCACTGTCGAAGATCAAAGATGCGATTGTCTGAGAGAACTTCGAATTCATCAAATTTAGCTGGGACAAGACCTTCTGCCTCCTCGAACTCTATCGGCGGTACAAGGCCATTGGGGCCATCCTCGATCAAGTCCAGGATCTTTCGATAAACCGGACTTGTTTGCGAAACCGCCGAAAGAACGTAACCCCGTTGTGTCGCTTTTCGGTGCGACCGGAAAATCAGATAAGGCATCGTAAACAAAAGTAGTGCAATCAGCGGCACCCAA
>JARGNK010000306.1:0-3882 GCA_029213145.1 Rubripirellula sp.
GGTCTTTACGGTCGCTCTGTCCGATGTTGCGATGGAGGATATTACGTTTGACTACACGACGATTTCGGATTCTGCGGTTGCACCAGCTGATTTCTTATCGGCGACCGGTTCTTTGGTAATTCCAGCAGGTCAAACGCAGCAGTCCGTTACGGTGGTGGTGAATGGCGATCTAATCGAGGAAGGCGATGAGTCGTTTCAAATTCAATTGAGTAATGCAATTCATGCAACCTTGGGTGATGCGAACGCCACGGGCACCATTGTTGATAACGATCGCACGATGGTCCCAGCTGGATTCGCCTATCGGACAACCGATGACTGGGGAAGTGGTTTTAATGGCGAGATCACATTGACCAATCGTGGGGAGCAAGCGTGGTCAGGATGGCGGTTGGAATTTGATTGGATTCACGACATCAATCAGGTTTGGAATGCTGTCCTAGTGGAATCCGAAGATGGCAGGTACGTGATTGACAACGAATTTTGGAATGGCGTGGTGGCCCCCGGACAAAGCGTGGTGATAGGTTTTGGAGGAAGCCCGGGCAACGTTTCTACCATCCCTTCGAATGTTTATATCAATGGCGTTGCAGCCGACGCTGGGCAAAGCATGCCATCCGTTTCAATCTCTGATGTGATGATTGACGAAGGGGATTCCGGTGTTAGGGTTGCACAGGTCGTGGTCTCACTTTCGGAAGTCGTTCGCGGGGATGTCAGAGTGAGCTACACCACTCAGGATCAATCAGCCGTAGCTGGCTCCGATTATGAACGCAGCACGGGGACGGTGAGCATTCCCGCAGGCAGTCGATCGGCAGTGCTGCCACTCAATCTCCTGAGTGATCGCGAAGTGGAAATGGATGAAACCTTTACGGTGGAACTCTCTGCACCACAAGGCGTCAAGATCGCGGGTGGTGTTGCGACCGTGACAATCCAAAATGATGACCAAGCACCGGTCAGTAATTCTGCAGAGTATCGAACTGTCAGTGATTGGGGTTCAGGGTTTACCGGTGAACTGAAGCTGACCAATCGAACAAATCAGGCTTGGGATGGATGGGAGGTTGAATTCGATTGGGAGCATAACCTCACTCAGTTTTGGAATTCCAAATTGGTGAGCCAAAAGGGTGAGCACTACGTTGTCAAAAATGAATCGTGGAATGCAAGAGTGGAGCCCGGGGCAAGCGTCACATTTGGCTTCAGTGGAAACCCGGGGAACGTGGTGACAAGCCCACACAATATTTTGATCAACCGAGAAAGCTTAGGTGGAACTGAAGGCTCAAACGATGATGCCATCGAAGTCTCGATCAGTGATGCTGCCGTCATGGAACCAGATGCGGGTACCGAAGTCCTCACCTTCAAAGTTACGTTATCAAAGGTTGTTCCCGCTGGACAGGAAACAACGTTGAATTTCGCTACGAAACCTGGGACGGCCTCTGCCGATGATGACTTTGTGTCTGCCCAAGGGACATTGAAATTTTTACCCGGCGACATCGAAAAGATGATCGAAGTCTTGGTCAAAGGTGACAAGGTAGTTGAAGCGGACGAGACCTTTGAAGTCGCGCTGAGCCAAATTGCTAATGGCATTTTGGTGGATGCAAATGCCATCGGTACAATTCAAAATGATGATCCCGAAACCTCGCAGGATGAGATTGCCTGGAATGTTTCCAGTGATTGGGGCACTGGTTACGTTGCATCCCTTGTGATCACCAATCGTAGTGCGGACACGTGGAACGACTGGGAGCTCGAATTCGATTCACCACATGAGATCGTGAACATTTGGGGTGCCGAAATCGTGAGTCGCGAGGGCACCCGCTACCGTCTAAGGTCCTTGCCTTGGAATCGTTCCGTTGCAGCCTCGGGTACCGTGGAAATCGGCTATCAGGTCGACTCAAATGGTCCACTTGAGCCGCTCGACTTTCAATTGAAGACAACCTGATCACCCCGGGTTTCTATTGAGCTTTGGTTTGCTGGCATTCATGCCTATCACCTGAAGGCTGAGAGTGTATTTCTGATAAGTTGGGAGTGAGCCGTTCCTTGACCCTCTTTGATTCTGCCGGCGGGCACGTTTTTACGAGAGTCACTGGCTAAGGCGGAGCCACGCATACACTCGGGCACGGGCCCGGTCCTGGATGCGCTGCGACGGGTGCGCTGCGATGGGCAAGCTGTTTTTGCAGGGGCCTTTTCGCCGGCGAGCACAGCGCGAAAACGGTGACTGACTACCCCCGGTCTTTGCACCAGGTTGAGTGAGAGAATTGGGGCTAGTAAAGCGGCTGTGTTCTGAAGGCTGAGGAGTAGCCGAAGCAGGAAGAACACAGCCTGCCGCCTATGTGGCAGGGGTTTGATAATCCAATGAACTATGGATGCGGTGATGGTTGTAGTCGAGTCGCCTGCGATCAATCACCCAGCAAGCTTCCTCGAACCTCAGGAAGATTTCAAGGTTGAGTAGCTCATCGCGAAGCGTGCCATTGAATGATTCGACATAGCCGTTCTCCCAAGGGCTGCCCTTGGCGATGAAGAGTGTTTTGGCATCAGCTTCTTTCAGCCAACGGCAAATTAGGAAGCGTCCCAATAATTGTTGAAAGTTGAAAGATGGTCTCCCGGAAGGCAGAATCTGCCCTTCGCAATCTTTCAATTTTCGTCGGCTGGCACCGACGGGGAGACCATCATGAATGAAGTTAGTCTTTTGCAATCCCTCGGGCAAGTTTCTGCATCGGAAACCGGACAAGTCTTTCGTGACTTTCTGCGCGGACACGTCCGAGAGATGATCTGTGAAGTCATGGCCGCCGAAGTCACCGAGCTTTGCGGCCCCAAGCATGCTCCGTCCGGCAGCACACACTACCGAGCAGGGACCAGTCCCGGTCGGGTTCTCTGCGAAGGTGAGCGTGAGAAGGTTGTGCGCCCGCGTGTTCGTTGCAAGTCCGACGACGGTACGAGTCAAGAGGTTGATTTGGCCAGCTATCGTGTTGCCAAAGACCCCGAGCAGCTCCGATCGCAAATCGTTCAGGCAATCGTATCGGGTGTGAGCACTCGCGGTGTCGAGGCGATCAAGCCGGATTCCCCCGGAGTGAAGCGATCCAATGTGTCACGATTGTGGCAAGAGGCGGGCAGCAAGTTTATCGAACAACTGCGTGGCAAAGACCTGGCCTCCACGAGTTGGTGTGCGTTGATGCTCGATGGCATTCAGCTCAGTAGCGAACAGACTGCTGTGGTCGCCTTGGGGATCGACAGTGAAGGCCGCAAGCATGTTTTGGATTTCGCATTGGGAAGCAGTGAAAACTTGGAGGTTTCCCGTGAATTGGTAGGCCGCATCGTGGATCGTGGCTTCTCGTGTGAGCATCGATTGTATGCAGTGCTTGACGGCAGCGATGCATTGCGTGCCGCTGTGAAGGAGTTCTTTGCTGATGCGATCGTGCAACGTTGTTTGGTGCACAAGGAGCGAAACATCAAAGGCAAGCTATCGAAACGTCACTGGGGTGAACTGTCGCGACTGTTCACACGACTTCGAAACGTCCAGGGCATTGCGGCGGCGGAAGAAGTCTTTGGCGAGCTACGGGCGTTTCTTCAGCCGATCAACGAGGAAGCTTTCCGGAGCTTGCATGAAGCGGGCGATGACCTATTGGCGTTACATCGCCTAGAGGTTCCCAACACGCTCCATCGTTCGCTGCTGAGCACCAACGCCATCGAGAATTCGTTCCTCAACAATCGCCGCAAGTTGGGTCGCGTGACACGTTTTCGAGCGGACACCGACCAGGCAAGCCGTTGGCTATCCTACGCATTGCTGGAGGCGGAGAAGGGCTTCCGTCGGATCTCCGGCCATGGCTCCCTCACGCACTTGATCGCCGCTTTGCATCACCGCGAGCCCGTCACCGAGTAGTCGACTTCGCCGTGCGGTTT
>JARGNK010000306.1:3893-4329 GCA_029213145.1 Rubripirellula sp.
CGCCTCGGCGATGAAAAAGGACAGCGAGTCATTGAAGTCTGAACCCTGTGAACCTAAGTTTTGACAAGCGAGACCATCAAGAGTTTCAACAACGAATCGGACATCCCCGCAAATTACCCTGGGTACGAACTCTGGGCCGTTGTCACTGCGAATGTGTTCGGGCGTGCCGCGCATGATTTGGGCGCATGATTTGGGGACGCATGATTTGGGGACGCATGATTTGGGGACGCATGATTTGGGGGCGCATGATTTGGGGACAGGCACGACTTATATAATTTGGGGACAGGCAAGACTTAGTTAATTTGGGGACAGAGTTAATTTGGGGAGTTAATTTGGGGACAGGCACTAGTTAATTTGGGGACAGGCACGACTTAGATTTGCCAATCAAGCGAGAGCAATGCCAGAGAATTCCATTGGCTCCGCATGGTCGGTTTTT
>JARGNK010000307.1 GCA_029213145.1 Rubripirellula sp.
CCCTACCTAGCTCATTAATAACCTGCAGCGCATCCAAAGCGGTTACCGCTCCGTCGTTATTTACATCAGAGTGCTGCAGAAGATTCTGCCAGGGCTGGGCCCAGTTCACATAAAGAAGTCTCGTCGCATCATCCGATGATTTGATCGGCCTGAAATTAGGTTCCGACTGTGGATCCCAATCCGCCATGCGCCACCCCTGAGGATGATCGAACTCAATCGCTTGATCCGGCTTTCCAATCAATTCAAAACGAGACAAATTACGATCGTTAACGCGGAGGGAGCGATTACCGTTGCCAGAAGCAACCGCAGTGTCGTCTCCAAACCAAACTCCCTCGGCGAGCTCCAGAATCAGAATACTCTCGTCACCCGAAACGGTAATCGTCTGCCCCGCTGGCCGGACGAAGCTGACCAGCGTGTCACCGCTGTGAAAAAACGAAGAGACGCCAACACTGACTTCAAAGCTGGTTTCCGCGATCGCGTTATCGTCGATGGTGGACAGGTCGTTGTCCAATCCTCCGTCCTCGACTGTCACCGTGATCACCGAAACACCGATGGTATCAGGTTGAGTGGTAATCGATAATTGTCCAGCGGACTGAGCGGAAGCGTAGTTGACTCCAGTAATAGAAATCACTGTTTCGTCGCTGCTGAAAGCAGTAACCTTGAGCGGCTGGTTCTCTCCGCCACCGGCGAGGATTCCAGAGAGTGCAATGGACTGCTGCACTGCATTCAAATCAAGACTGCGATTTCCAATCGGATCGATCAGTGGCAAATCATTGACCGCATCAATGACCACCTGAAAGCTGCGAGAATAGGTGAGGTTGTCAGCTTCTGTTACTAAATCACCATCTAGCGCTCCGTCCTCGACTGTGACCGTGATCGTCGCGACACCACTTTGATCTGCTAGCGATGTAAATTTTAAGGTGCCACTCGAATCGGCCGAGTTGTAAATTACCGATGGATTAGGAATCAATCCGATGTCATCACTGCTCGCGGTTACACGCAGCGGCTGGCTTTCGCCACCGCCCGCTGTGACGCCTGAAATGTTGACACTGCGTTCTTCGGCATCCTTGTCTATCCTCAGGCTGTTAATACCCGTTAGTGTTGGACGATCATTGACGGGATTAACGACCACATCAAAGGTGCGAGTGAAAGTCCCATTGTCTCCCGGCGTCGATAAATCGTTGTCTAGACCTCTCGTGCATGTCTGCGACGCGAAGGTGTGAACCCTGTTCGCTTGCCACCGCGATGCCCAAACTTGAATGCACATCTGGAGCGGTTTTCGGATCTCTGAAATCCGAATGCCTTCACAAACTGATTCTCTTCGGCGAGACCGCGACGCGCAGGGCTGTGCGTGCTTTCGTCACGCACTATCACGCAGAACGAAACCATCAGGGTTGTGACAACGGACTGATTGTGACGCTCGAGCAGCCGCCCGACATCAATGCGGAGATCGAAACAACTGAGCGGCTTGGTGGTCTGCTCCGGTCGTATCGACGAGCTGCTTAGCTTATCCGGCCTTCACTCGCTTCGCACCACTCCGATCCGAAAACATCGGGTGGTACTTGCTGCGCAGCGCTTTCATTTTGGAACGCTTTTTTGCCACCGCCGCCCAAGGTGTACTCGATCTCGATCCAAAACCCGACCTCATCTGAGGACGGAAACTCGAGATTCATCGTTCAAAATGTTCGTTAGAGTTTTTTGACCCGACGCGGTCGAGTTTTTTGACTCTACGCCCTTTGCATTTGACAGTTTCCAACGAAGCATCGGCCAGAAAGAACGTACGCGCGTCTGGTCAGAAACTCACCCGCGCTATTAATCGGGGATTCACTATTTCTGAAACGATCCGATCAAGATCATCATTCTCAGAAAACACGCCGAAGTCGGATGAAGCATCGCTTTCGTCGTCGGATTGCCAACCTAGGGCTTGATCGACTCGGTTGGACCAAGCAGAACTGTTTTCGCGCGTGGATGAATCACCGACTTTGAGTTTAGCGATTTGCCCAAGGACTTCGGCTTGACCGTAGAATTCGCCCTTTCCACCGCGAGACGGTTTCGTCTCTGTCACCGATATACCGTGGAGTACTGTCTCCTCGGAATCGGCCGATGACTGTGACGATCGAGCCATGAAATTGATGACCTGTAGCGCGTCGATCGCCGTAACGGTCCCATCCCCGTTGACGTCATAGTAAATGGGTGGATCGAATTGTTCGTTCGGCAATACTCCGCTGGGATTGCGTGCCATGAAATTGATCACCCGGAGTGCGTCGATTGCCGAGACCTGTTCGTCCGCATTGACGTTGAACCGGTTGATTGGATTTTGCCAAATGGGCCCTGCGTCGGATGTGACCAAAAGCTGATGGGAATTTACAGGACCAGTTGCACCCTCCGCGGAACTGGCTACCGCATATAGTTGTTCAATTCCCGGCATAAATACGGCACCGTCGACCGGAATTCCCCAAGTAACTGAATCCGTCGTCGAGCCAGTGCCCAAAGTTGCGTCGGAACCGATTTGGAGGCCCGGAGTACCGTTCGTCTCGCGATAGAATGTGACTGCCTCGGGACAGTCGGTGCCGCAGCTCGTTGCAGTAGACGCTGTCAGTCTGACTTGAGATTTATCCTCAAGCCATAGAGGTTCGCTCGTGACGCTCTCAACTACCAGTGGTTGAACCAGTCGCACATCATCAATTGTTAAGCTCGCGGTAGTGTCACTCTGGGATTGCAGGAGAATCGTGACATTGACAATCTGATTCTCGAATTCGGCCAAATCGACTTTTAGCCGACCATTCGCAACACCGTCCAACGGCAAGGAGGCTACAGGCTCTTCATTGATCCGTACTTGCAGTATCGCTCCGGTTGGCGCGGAGAGAACATCCACTTGCATCGCAAGCATGGCTTCGGCTGGTAGAGCGACCACTTGAGATAGCAGCGCTTGCTCGGCGAGTCCTCCACCGGCGGACAACCTAACACGCGGGTTACTGGACTGATTCACCAGTTGTACATCACCAACAGTTTGCCAAGCGAGCGACAGGTCTTGACCTGGTAGTTGAGTCCAGGCGGTGTATGCACGCAGGAACGGGTTGTCGACGAGTTGCGGTGCACTGCGAATTTCGGGCTCCAGCGAAATTGCGGCGGCTAGGTACTCGAATGAGCCATCGATAATACTGCTGGCCGCTGCCCACTCTGTGTCGAAACTGGGTCCGCCCTCCCCCTCGGCACCGCGTCGGCCTTGATCTTGTCGGCCCATGGGGCTGTCTGCCAGATAATTTCGCGGACTGCGAAGATCTCGGAAGCTGCCAAAATACAGATCGTTGATGTTCAAGTGCTGCGAGTCGGCTCCTTGGTACCCCACAATTGTTTCGTTGGAATCAAAATTGGATCGCGGAGGAGCCTTCCAGGCTGCAAACTGATCGATAAAATCGCTTGACTGGACGTACTCATCCACGCCAAAGTCCAACCAATCGGGCAAAAAGCCACTAATCCAACTAGTGATTGCCTCACCGACGTACTGGGCCAGTCCGTCCTGCACGAGGAAGTTCACGCGGCGGTCGGCTTGGGCGTGCGCGTTGATATCGATATCGCCTAGAATCCCCGACAAGTCCGGCCAATCGGTCGAGTAACCATCTAGTGTCGTAAGTTGAGCTGGTGAGTAGCCCCGTTGCTCCAATAACCAGGAAGCAAAAGCGCTAACGGCGCCTCCGCGACTGTGGCCAATCAAATGCACTTGAGGCCCTTCGTCTGGCGATGTGTATTGGGCAGAGACCACTTCAGCGATTCGGGCCCCCGCCTCCATTGCTCGTCGCTCAGCGACTTCCATTGCTGGCCCAATGCGACCGAATGCGTAATTCCGAATGCGATTCCATAGAAAAGCGTACTGTGGCTGCGCGACGGCCATGCTCTGGGCAGTAAGCGTGGCTACCGCGTTTACGATCGCGTCCATCCAGCCTTCCGACGAGGCCCACAATTCTGAGTGCACTTCCGATGCATCATCCAATCCAAGGGACTGAGCATAGTCATTGACGGCAGATGGATAAGTAACGTCCCAGGAATGGTTAATGGCGGCATACGAAAATGGATTTGGGTTGAAGCCGTGCGTTAGCACCGTGAAGAAATCGTCTTGGGTAACATCTACCGCCACCGCATCCACCCCAAGCCCAAGGTGCATGTTGTTGTTCTCATTCGCCTCTTCTATTGACATTGCGTGGTCTGAGACCATTTTGATGTAGACGGTACCAGCGCTGGTAAGCTCCGTGGGTGCACTGGCTGGCAGAACAATGGAGACGCTACTTCTGTGGTTAGCCTGCGCTGCCAAGCTTGGGACCGTTACC
>JARGNK010000308.1 GCA_029213145.1 Rubripirellula sp.
AGAGTCGCCGGTTTTTCACGAGCAAGCCACTGTCGGACTTCATCGGGGGAGGAGCGATCAATCCGAACAGCTAAATGCGGCTTATTGTGGCGTCGACAAAACCGCTGCGTTAATTTGGTCCCACCCTTGAGCTCTTTTTCAAAGAGAATCAATGTTCCATCGCTATCGATAACGTTTCGTTCGGTTCGTGGCGGGTATTCACTTGTTTCGGTTTCGCGCAGTTGGTAGCGACTCGGCACGCTGCCGTCCTCGGCCAAACGTCCGGCGGGACACCAACCCCCATGCATGATTCCCAAGGCGATCGCTACATCCAACCCAGCCCGGTCGACACCGGTCTGGCCTCCAGAGACAACGCAAGTTGGTGCGAAATGTCCGATGGGTGTGCGTTCCGCTGAGGTGCTGTTTCGTTTCACGTGCTTGGGTCGGTCGGAAAGTTAAAATGTTGAAGTAACGATTCTCGCTGCGGGCCGATGTCTGGGAGTGATGCCTGACGCCAGGACTTGGGAGGAGACGCCTGAAAGACCATTGGATTACGTTTCGTCGGATGTTGCACCGAGAGCTGCCAGCTATGTAACGCGATTCCTGCTGAGAACGCCTCGCGGCTGCCGTACTTCCGATCTCCCAGGATTGCGTGGCCTCGTTCTGCTGCCTGGACTCGAATTTGGTGCTTGCGGCCGGTGAGCAATTCGATTGCCAACAGCGAACCCGTTTGTGTGTCATTGACGGTGAGGTATCGAAGTTTTGCTTCCCGCGTTTCGGAACTCTGGTTTTGGCTTACGCGCATTCGATGCGCAGCGTCATCTTTGTAAATCAAATCGTTCCATTCGCCGTTGGTCGGTCGGGGATGACCCTGCACGGCTGCCAAGTAAAGTTTGCGTGACGGAAAGGAGCCGCGGCCCGCAAATTGATCGGACAGTCTCGCGGCTGCTTTGCTGGTACGGGCTAGCACCAAAACACCGCTGGTCATCAGATCCAAACGACTCACAATCCCAACGTAAACATTCCCGGGCTTGTTGTATTTGTGTTTTAGGTAGTCGGCGGCCATGTCACGCATGGTGATCGCTCCCGGTTCGGCCCCCATCGTTGCGATGCCCGCTGGTTTATTGACCACCAGCAGATGGTTGTCTTCGTACAGGATATCCAGCGTCGGCATGCGGACCGTTGGGGTGAGGGGATTTGGAAGGATTGCCGAGATTGAAATGCCGGGACTGTATCGAGATCCCAGGCCAGCGCGTGGTGGAGTTGCCGAACTGAAAACTCACTCTGCAACTTTATCGGCGCGTTGGTCCGCTGGCAACGGAGTGCGGTTGGAGCAGATGGCCTGTCCCCGAGTGGTTCCGAGTGGTTCTCGAGTGCCTGTCCCCGTGCGACCGAGTGCGCAGTGTCATGGCGTGTCCCCGAGTTTGTGCCCGCGTTTGCTTTCCCCGTGTTTGCTTCTTGAGAGCGGGTGAGCGCCTGTCCCCGAGAGAGCGGGTGAGTGCCTGTCCCCGAGTGGTGTGTGTTCCCGTGTCATGGCCTGTCCCCGAGCGATGTCGTGGCCTGTCCCCGTGTGTGTCCCTCGAATGCCTGTCCCCGTGCGACCGCTCGAATGCCTGTCCCCGTGCGACCGAGTGCGCAGTGTTATGGCCTGTCCCCGTGTCGTGGTCCCCGTGTCGTGTCATGGCCTGTCCCCGTGTGTTCCCGTATGTCAGTCCCCAATGTCATGAATTCGCGGAATGCGATTATCGAGCAATTCTTTTTTGGACGAGCTGGCGAATGCTAGCCAAGGCTCATGCAGTACCCTTCGATTGGTTGCCCGCAAATTGCGATCCAAGCCGTTGGTGAAGGGTGGTTTCAGTAGGATCGAAGCAGGTTTGGTGGTTCACCTTTGACCTGCTGCGATTGCCGGTGGCTTGATGACTCACCGCAGTTTGACCGTTATCGGATGTCTTATGATTGCCTGAGTAGGCGATTCATCAGGGGAGGGCAAAACCGATCTACCCAGACGAGAAGTTTTCCGGGGAAAGAGCAAATTACCTCGTCCTTTCTTTTCTCGATCGCGGCCATGGCGGCATCAGCGACTTGTTCGGGCGACCAACTTCCAACACTACGGGAGGCTTGATTCGAATCGGTATCGATCAGCGAATCAAAAAAATCGCTGCGCGTCGTGCTGGGGCTAACCAGCGTGACTTGAATACCGAATTGGGAAATTTCAGCCCGCAAGGCATCACTCCAGCCATGAATTGCAAATTTGCTAGCGCAGTATTCGCTTTTGTTGGGCACCGCACGGTGTCCCAAGACGCTGCTGATGTTGCAAATTACTGGCGTGCGACCTTTGGCAAGTGCTGGCAGCAAGCTGCGAGTGAGTTCGACTGGGGCAAAGAAATTGACTTCCATGACTTTTCGTAAACGTTCCTCATTCGCTTCCGAAAAAGGGCCGATTGCCCCACTACCCGCGTTGTTGACCAATAGATCGACTGCGCCTCGGCCGAGTTGGGTCGCAACTTGGACGATTTGTTGACGGGTCTTTGGATCGGTGACATCGCCTACCACTTGGTGCACCTTGGCGGCGTCAGGTGTGACGATTTGATCCAAGCGTTCACGGCGTCGGGCGACAGCGACGACGTGGGCTCCACGTTGAAGCAACCGTTCGGCTAACGCACGTCCAATTCCGCTGCTGGCTCCGGTGACGATGCAAACCGAATCAGTCGAATCGAATCGCATGGCGTTGTGATTCCGTTGAAGGAGCATCCGTTGACGGGACGCCTGTTGAGATTGCCGCTTTCCTTGCCGCGTTAATCGCCGCGGGGATCATGCATCGATCACTCAGGCAACGTCGCTGTTGGATTCGGCGTTTGTCAGTGTTTCTGTCGCAGGGCGAATTGCGAGTGCCGACCGTTCGACAGGCCCCATCGAGTTGTTGGGCATACGAACGTGAACCTTGATCAACGTTTCGCCATATTCACGCGAGACGATTTCACCGTTCGCCGCCAGGTAGGCAAGTAAACGACCATCACTGGGATCAACATCGACCTCGACGTCCAAAAACTCGCGTCCCAATGCTTCTCCGACAGCTTCGATCAAGGCAGTAAGCCCCTTGCAGTTGCGGGCACTGACTGGGATCGCGTTGGGGTAACGATCCAAGACTCGATTCAAAATGAGTGGATTTTGAATGTTGTCGATCTTGTTCAGGATCAGCAACGTGTCTTTTTCTTCGATTCCAAGATCGGTCAAGACGCTATAGACCGCGCTGATCTGGTCAAACACGGTTGGGCTGCTTGCATCGGCGACGTGCAACAGGAGGTTGGCTTGACGGGTTTCTTCGAGCGTCGATTTGAAACTGGCGACTAATGAATGGGGGAGATCACGGATGAATCCGACGGTATCGCTCAGCAGTACGGTGCCCCATCCGGGCAATTGCCAACGACGTGTACGGGTATCAAGCGTGGCGAATAACTTATCTTCCGCCATCACGTCGGCTTCGGTCAACGCATTCATCAGCGTGCTCTTGCCGGCGTTGGTGTAACCGATCAGTGAAACGGTTGGTGCGCTATTGCGTGCGGCCACCTGGCGTTCGCGGCGTTCTTCAACTTTCGCAAGATCCTGCTTGAGATCATGGATTCGCTTTTGGGCCAAGCGACGGTCAACTTCCAGTTGCTTCTCACCTGGGCCACGCATGCCAACGCCCATCGCTTGACGTGACAAGTGTGTCCACATCCGCTTGAGCCGCGGCAGTGAGTATTCCAATTGTGCCAATTCAACCGCCAAGCGGGATTCATGCGTCCGGGCGCCGGCCGCAAAAATATCGAGGATCAATTCGGTTCGGTCGAGCACTTTGGCGCCGATCGCTTTTTCCAAGTTGCGGACTTGGGCGGGGGAGAGATCGTTATCAAAGATCACCACATCGGCTTTGTGGCGGTCGACCATCTGGCGAAGTTCTTCGACCTTGCCTTTGCCCAGATAGGTCGAATGATCGGGTGTGCTGCGACGTTGGATCAATTCATCAACGACTTCGGTGCCGGCGGTGGTTGCCAGTCCGTGTAATTCCTCGAGTGGATCAGCCGGGACGAGGTGGTCGGGCAAAATGAGTCGTGCCAGGATGCTAGTTTCAGGCGAGTCGTCTCGGACTTGAATTGGTTCGCGCACGATGGGGAAAAACGTTCCTTTGAGCAAGGTTGGAAACGGGACTGCGTGTGGCGGCGGAAGTGGTTTTCACCTCTACCTCATTATAGTTGAGCAGACACCCGCAAAGACACCCTCACAGAAATCTGGTTCGGCCTAGGGAGTCGCTTGACCAGACGTGTCATTGGGCCAGCAAATAATCGGGCATCA
>JARGNK010000062.1:0-4803 GCA_029213145.1 Rubripirellula sp.
CGCCAGCACGAAAGTCTCAGTCGCCAGCACGAAAGTCTCAGTCGCCAGCACGAAAGTCTCAGTCGCCAGCACGAAAGTCTCAGTCGCCAGCACGAAAGTCTCAGTCGCCAGCACGAAAGTCTCAGTCGCCAGCACGAAAGTCTCAGTCGCCAGCACGAAAGTCTCAGTCGCCAGCACGAAAGTCTCAGTCGCCAGCACGAAACAGGTTTAAGAGCCGGTGTGCGGATCGCATTGTGCGAGCCCGTTTAACTATACGCGTTCTTTGTCGTTGCTGCCCGAGGTGAGCGAGCTGGCCCGGCTCGAAATGACAAGATTCCGGCTCGAATTGAAAAGATTTTTTTGCCTGCTAAGGCCGGATGAATTCAGTCAGTTTGAAAAGCACTAATTCGGCCGCTTCTTGTTGGCGAGAGGCCCGTCCGGTCTGTTGCAGTTGGTGCTGTGACACCTCGCAGTGATCGCCGGTTGCGATGCCGATGAAAATCAGTCCATCCTGCCCGGGAGGTGCGTCAGGACCAAGGTGCCCTGTGATTGCCGCGGCGAGGTCTGCTTCTGGGGTCTGCTTGAGGACACCACTTGCCATCTCGCGAGCAACTTGTTCACTCACGGCTGTTAATTGATCAATTGATTCGGCGGAAACATTTAACCAGCGAATTTTGGTGTTCTCGCGGTAGGTAACGGCCGAACCGCACCACCACTGAGAGACTCCCGGAATCGATGCCAGTTGGGCTGCGATCAATCCACCGGTGCAGCTTTCAGCCAGCACCAAGCGATTCTCGGTCGCTCTCAATGAATCGACAAGTTCTGTCGCTCTCGACATCTTTGGCTAGCCATTTGAAGGGAAGCGCATCAGGGCATTGAACAGAGGCATCTGAAGTTCCTCGGCGGGCGAATTCAGGGGTTCCTCGGCGGGCGAATTCAGGGGTTTTCGGAAATCCCTCTCACCCAAAACCGTGTTGGTGGCGGTGTTGGCTTTGATTGCTTGCCGTCTGCGAATCTTGCGATCGTCAAGCAAGGCAACCTCGTCAAACTGGCGTTTGCTTTTTTTATTAAACGAAACGGCAACTTTTCAAAACAATTGCGGTTTGGGTAGGCCCTTCGAGCGGGACTGCAGAACGCAGCGGCCACACCACTTTTGGGCGCCGCCGCTCAAACGTCGAAATGAATAACCGCATCCACGGCATCCTTTTGAATGCCGTGTTTTCTTTACTTCAAGGCTACTGGCTTAGCTGTGCCGGATATCACAAGTAACGCCACCCGCTGCCCAGAGGTACGCGCGTTCGGTGTAATCGGCGACCATTCGATGGCTACTGAACCGCCAAGCCAAGGTGCTGATGCTGTGCATCATCCGGTTGATCCACTCTTTCGGCAGCCCATCATTATCGCGGTCATAGAAGCAGGGTATGACTTCTTGTTCCAGCGTTCTGTAGAGGAACTCCGCATCGCGTTCGTCGGTGATGTTATCGTCGACATGACTTCGGCCCTGGCCAATCGCAAACCCGTTGACCCCGTTGTAGGCTTCGCCCCACCAGCCATCGAGAATGCTGCAGTTAAGTCCACCGTTGAGGACGACTTTTTGACCACTTGTGCCACTCGCTTCGAGTGGTCGGCGTGGGTTATTCAACCAGACGTCCACCCCTTGAATCAGGTGTCGGCACACGTTGATGTCGTAGTCTTCGATAAATGCAACGTGTCCGCTGAACCGCGGGTCGTGCCGTAGGTTCGCGATTTCTTGAATGAATCGTTTGCCTGGCTCATCTTTGGGGTGTGCCTTGCCTGCATAGATTAACTGAACCGGACGATCCTCGTTTTGCAGCAATTCGCTGATGCGAGTGAGTTCACGGAACAGCAAGTTTGCTCGTTTGTAAGTAGCAAAGCGACGGCCGAATCCGATTGTCAGGTGCCGAGGGTCCAAGACGCGACGTGCTGCTTCGACCACGTCATCCGATTCTCCACGGCGGCGACATTGGCGACTAACACGGCGCCGGACGAACGAAAGCAAGTTGTTTTTCAGTGCGTTGTGGGTCTCCCACAATTCACCGGGATCGACGGAGTGAATGCTCTGCCATACGTCAGGATCCTGGATTCGACTCTTCCAATCAGCAGGGAAGTGCTTGTCGTACAGCAGCGCCATCTGTCCGGCTAGCCAACTTGGTGTATGAACACCGTTGGTAATGTGGCCGATGGGAACTTCGTCTTCGCTGCGTTCTGGCCAAGCGTGCGCCCACATGCGACGAGAGACAACGCCGTGCAGGTTGCTGACTGCGTTGGCAAACCGGCTCATCTTGAATCCGGTGACCGTCATGCAGAACGTTTCATGCGGATCATCGGGATGGACTCGCCCCAACGCTAACAATTCGTGCTCGCTCAGGCCGAGTGAATCGCGTAGCGGTCCAAGATGCTCTTCGACTAATTCAGGCGGAAAGCGGTCATGTCCAGCAGGGACGGGCGTGTGCGTGGTGAAGACCGTCATGCGAGCCGTTTCGCGTTGCGCGTCGGCAAACGTCATCCCGTCCTCATGCATCAGGTAATTGATCACTTGCAGTGGACCAAATGCAGAGTGGCCTTCATTGAGGTGATAGACACCAGGGTCGATTCCCAGGGCGTGCAAAGCTTTCACTCCGCCAACACCAAGGACTAATTCTTGACGGATCCGAGTTCGTTGGTCTCCGCCGTACAACCGGCTGGTAAGTTCGCGATCCTCTGGGCTGTTACCCGCAACGTTACAGTCAAGCAGATATAACTTCACACGACCAACTGCCATCCGCCAAACCTTGGCCATCAATTCGCCAGTGCGAGTCGCGATTGTGACCGTGATCGGATTGCCCTCGGCATCGGTCGCCGGTGTCATCGGAAGATCGTCAATCTTGGTTTCCAAGTAATCTTCGCCCTGAAAACCATTCTCATTGAGGTACTGGCGGAAATAGCCCTGCGAGTAATAAAGTCCAATCCCGACCAGTGGGACGCCTAATCCGGAGGCGCTCTTGATATGGTCACCTGACAAAACACCTAGCCCACCACTGTAAATCGGCACCGATTCGTGAATCCCAAATTCGGCCGAGAAGTAAGCGACCGGTTTTGCTCCTAGCACTCCGCCGTGCGTCGTGGCCCAGTTATTCGTTTCCGCTAGATATTCCTGCAAACGGCGGTAGGCATAATTGATGCGGCTATGCAGCACTAATTCGCTCGCTCGCTCGGCCAGCTGTTCGGCTGACATCTCACGCAGTAATGCGACGGGGTTGTGATCGATTTGACGCCACCGGATGGGGTCGATATCACGGAACAACTGATCGCATTCCGGGTGCCAACTCCACCACAGATTGTTGGCGAGCGCCCACAACTTGGAGTACAAATCGTCGGCGTGTTGGTGCTCGTGTTCCGGTTTTAGAACAGCCGAGGTCGGCGAAACGCTGCTAGACAGGTCGATTTGGCTCATGACGACTCGTAGAGAAAGTAACTAGGACTCGAATTCCAATCATTGTCGCACTGCGCGGTCAACAGCTTGACCGATTGCGGCACTAATTGAGACTATGAAGCGGGTGGTTCTTGATTTCGAGAATTAATTCGCGTGGTCTGGGAGGTCTGGGCAGAATGGGCACAGTTTGTCTCCCTTAACCTCTTTGTATTCGACAACATCTCGCTCTCAATCGAGAAGAATAACGAGAATCGCTGCCGAAGGGGACAGCATTCTGCTCCCCTATTCGTTTCAATCCATCAAGGCGACGCAATGCACGATATCGCACCCATAAAAACTCCGAATGACGACCAGCTCGATGCGCTCTGCGGTCAATTACGGGAATGGAGTGGTCGCTGGTCGACGGTCGCTCAATGGCCTGCTGAATCGCTTCAGCTCTGCGGAAAGATGGGGGTTTTTCGTTGGTTCCTGCCGAAAGCCCAGGGCGGGTACGAGTGGTCTAGCGATGATCAAACACGCGGGTATCTGCGGTTGGCTGGGGCCGATTTGACGACGACCTTTGTGATTACTCAATACATAGGGGCGATGCGACGAATCGCCGGCAGTGGCAATGATGTCATGATCGAGCGTTGGTTGAATCCGCTTGCCGCTGGTCAGCAGTTCGGTACCGTTGGGATCAGCCATCTAACGACGAGTCGACGCCACCTCGATCGACCGGTGCTCTTGGCGAGTGAAGTCGCCGACGGTTTTTTATTGCAAGGGATGTCTCCCTGGGTCACCGGGGCACCGCATGCAGAGGTCTATGTGATTGGTGCGACCCTGGAAGATGGTCGAGAAATATTGGCGGCTGTGCCTCGGGATTTACCAGGCGTGCAGCCTGGCGGTGGCGCAGATTTGGTTGGCCTGTCAGCAAGTTGTACCGATCGCGTGGGATTTGAATCGGTTTTCGTTCCTCGGGAATGCGTTCTGGCGGGACCGGTCGAGGAGGTCATGAAGACCGGATCGGGCGCTGGGCCAGGTGGTTTACAGACGTCGACCTTAGCGATTGGACTTGCACGCGCTGCGGCGAATTATCTGTTGAGCGAAGCATCACGGCGAGAAGACCTAAACGCGGCCGCTCTGGAACTGGCGCGCGAGGTCGGGGATTTGGAACAAGAGTTAATCGATGGCTCGTCTGGTCAATCAGGGTGTAACCCGGCCGAAATTCGTGGTCGATCAAACCGCATGGTTTTGCGGGCCACGCAAGCGGCGATGACTGCCGCCAAAGGGGCTGGTTACGTCGAGGGTCATCCGGTGGGACGCTGGTGTCGCGAAGCGTTGTTTTTCTTGGTCTGGAGCTGTCCCGCGCCGATCGCCCAAGCCCATCTGTGCGAGTTTGCCTTTGGCCCTGA
>JARGNK010000062.1:4903-11688 GCA_029213145.1 Rubripirellula sp.
GCATTAGTTACCTGAGCATTAGTTACCTGAGCATTAGTTACCTGAGCATTAGTTACCTGAGCATTAGTTAACCGGGCAGCGGAGGAGTGGGGAGTAGATGATTGGGAATCAATCCAAGCGGAGCGTCACGTGTTTCTACCTAGCATGAGTGGATCGGTTAATCGAGCGTGACCCTAACCATTCTTTACAGTTGGTCTGCGTGGTCCCCGGTGAAAAACATGAAGTGACTGGTCGTCAAATATTTCTGGCCGTCAAATATTTGTGGTCGTCAAGGGTTTCTGGCCAGAAAGTTTTTGGGGACCCACTCGACGACCTGTTCGTCCCCAACCACACGACGATTGGGCAGGCGGGAAGGTTGCCTTGCGGGCGGCAAGCGTCGATCACGGTGGTGCTACTTTCGTGTCTTCGACGACTCGTCACCGCGGATGGCAATTTTGTAGGCACCCTCTTCACTGATTGCCAAGGCGATCCAGCCGTCGCGAAGCTCCACTTGGCTTACCTCCAAGCCATCCATTGATGGATGGCTGGCTACTTGTGGCAGGATGAGGGGTAGCGATCTGCTGGATGCGAGCACCTTGTTGAAAATCGCTCGGATCGGCAGTCTTTCGCGTGCGGACATGCCGGGGCCACTAATTCGCAGGTGTCCGTCGCGGACCAGCGTTGCGTTGATCCCATCAACTTGCGGCTGATAGGCGGCTCGAACGATAAACCGAGTCAGGCCCTTGTGGTTATCACGCTGCAGACGCAGGACTCGCAGAGTAAACCACAGCTTTCCGTCCTCAATTTCAACGGTGATGGGACGTGTCTTGGCAAACTGAACACTTACGTTGCTAGGGATATCTTCCGGCAGGGTGATTTCGCTTTGGCCAAAGGTGACGGCTGTGTGGCGAACTAGTTCCTGGATGGTTAACGGTTGATCCCGTGGGATCAGTTGCTCGAAGGTATTGTTTAAGGCTGATTGGTGGATTTGCAGGCTCATTAAGCTGCTACTAGGAGCCCGTGGCCGCGGTGTAAATGCGGCCAACTGCCAGTCACCCGCCAATCGGTATCGTGCCAGCAAGCGTTTGTCGGTGGTTTGCAAATCCATCACTTTCGGGGCGAGTTGCAGTCGTCCTAAGGGGCCGAGGATCATCTCACTCATTTGCTTGGTGGCGAGGCTGACGCGTTCATCAACACGTTCTTGCAATTCTTCACTGACTTCTGCTTTGATCTTATAATTTGCGATTCGGTTGGCTTGGGGCTGTAGCGATTCATATCGGCGTTTGGCGATCGATCGTACGAGCGAGCCGACGACCGGCCATCCGTCGTACTCACTGCGGATACCACGGAGACTTGATCGTCCCTGGACACTTACTTGAGAGTTGCCTATGTCGATTCCCTCGGTGTTAATTTCGATCGGCGTGCTGGCTTGGAATTTCGAGTTTCCGTGGGTTCGCACCGCGACGCCGCTCTGGACGCCTGTGCTGTTGGTTTGCACATTCCCGATTGCTTGAAGATCGAAACGCCAACGGTTGGGTGAGGGGGAAAGCTGCAATCGCAGATCGCTTTCGAGTTGACTGGTACCACGAACGCGACTGCCCATGATGGTGGTCTGCAGTGGCACGGTCTGCGGCTCGATCGTTGGCATCATTCGCTGCAGCAGCGTTTGGCTGAGCGCCAAGCGAATGTTTGCGTTTCGGTAATAGGTGTTGATTTCCTCCCCAATCGTCACAACGTCTGGGGATGCAGCGAACCGTAGTGATTGAACTGAGTTGGCGATTTCAATCGCGGCGAGGTCGATGGCATCCGCTTCTTGTCGCTCGAGTTGGCGTAGCAGGTTGGCGTAGTCGATTGCGCCCCGCGCCCAGGGGCGAATCAACGAAACCAATTGCTCAACCGAGTCGCGGTCCAGCCAACGCTCTTGCTCGCGATCGAGACCGTGCCACTGCAGGCGTGAAAGAAGTCGTTGAGCCAGCACCACACGATCGCGGCTGTTGGCATGTTGAGCTGCTTGTTCAATTTCGTCCAACAACAGGAACGAAGCCCACGCTGCATGGTCTCCAGTTTCGGTGACATCATTTCGAAGTTGATGAAGTACGGTTTGGAGACACGCGGCTTCCTTGGCTTGATCACCGTCGTCAAGCCATTGCCTTGCAGCAACTTGCTTCACATTCGTGAATCGTTTTCCGGCAGGGTCGGCGGTCAGAGAGAATGCGGATTCGGTTGCTCGGTCCGTCTGGTTGGGCTGAGCAGTCCCTTGCGGTTTTGGCTGCACCAATTGCCAGATTGGTTTCCAAATGGCTACCCGTCGCACAATAGCGTGGCTGGCTAAGAGCCACTGAATCTGCAGGTTGCGATCCGTTACTTGTTCGGCTTGTTGTAGGCCACTTCGGGCTAATTGATTCAAGCGGTCGATCAGAACGCCAGCTTGCGGCTCACCCAAACGTGACAGTGACTGAAGTTCCGCGAGCGCATCGGCAACGACCAGGGCCCACTGTTTCACTTCACTCGAGCGATGGACGGTCAGCGATGCCAATTGTTCGTCCAGGACCCTTGTGCTGGGCCATCCGGCGAACGTGATCTCATTTTGAGGTGGGGTGACCGTCGATTCTTTTTGCTCGTTTTTGACCGCAGGCGTCTCGATGCTTTTTCGTGGAGGTTGGCTTTCTGTTGCCCCTGCATCTTTCTCATTAGGGTTTTGATGCAGGTTGGTTGGCGACGCTGGCTCGGCCGGCGGTGAAAACTCGAGATTCGAGATCGCTGGAATCGTTTCCAGGTCCGGCGTTCGGATTTCCGCTGGTGGCGGATCTTTAACGCGATTTGCGTCGTCCCGACCGAGTGCGTTTGATTCCGAAGGGAGTGCCACCGTTTCTGAGGTTACGGGAACCGCAGGTTTAGCAAGGTAGCGTGTCGACTTCGGTAAAAGTGGGGATGGTGCTAAGTCGAGGTCATCAATGCCGAGGTTGGATGGGAAAGTCGGCTCGGATCGACTGATTCCTGAACGGATGGTTTGCGCACCTTGGTTACCACTCGCTGTATTAACAGCATCATTTGTAGCTAGGTGAACAACCGTTGCGGCAGCTTCATTCGCGGTCAGTTCGACAACCATTTCAGCGGCTGGTTCAAGGATCGCGTTGACCACGGCTTCGGCGATGGGATCAGACGCGTTTTCTTCCACCGTGCTGGTCTCTTTGTCGACAGTCCCGTGACTTTCCGTCGGTTCTCTTGGGTCGTTGAGTGCCATCTCATCAACGGTGTTTAACGCGATCGGCTCGCTTGCTGATACCCATCCTGCCATTTCTCGTTGCTCATCGAGAAGTGGAGCAAAGATGGGGTCCGAATTGATCCCATAGGCTGTCGCAACACGATTCGGTAGCTGCATGCCACGGGTACCGTGCTCGGCTCTGGCTTGCACTTCGGCGATCAGTGTGGGTGATGGTTCTGGCGGGACCGGTTTTCGGTCCGACATCGGCACAGCCAAATCGACGTTGTCCTGGACGAGTAAATCGTCCATCTTGAACGTCGGGAAATAGGCGGACGAGCGATTGATGGGACCGCCTAAATCAACCCCGACCTGGGTTAACCAGGCAGCGGTTGTGATGGTGACCGACACAACGGCGGGCCACAGCATTAGCGGTCGAATGACTTCCTTGTGCATCCTTGCAAACCCAGTGATTGGGAGTTCAAACCCTCTATGCGTACCAGTCCTTCCAGCACTTCGGAGTGTTCACAAGGGTATGATCGGTCAGCGTAGAATGAAGAAACAGCCTGTCCCTTCGCCTTCCCCCAACCGTTAAAAGGTGTTCTGATTGGACTAACGGTTCTGATTGGGCTAATCGGTGCAACCGGAACTGATCAATGAGAAGCGGACGCGCGAAGCACCGCCTTGGAAACATGAATTGTCTGACGCGATTAACCGAATGCAACGCACCTCACTTCCTTCACCACTGTTTGTCGCTGGTGATCAGGAGATGGTGGGCTCCACGGTTGTTCGACGTCTCTCTGCAGTTCCTGGCAAAATCGTGACGATCAGTCGTGGTCAGCTGGATCTGTGCGATCAACAGGCAACCCTCGGATTTTTGAAATCGAAGCCTCCCGCGGCGATCGTGTTGGCTGCGGCAAGGGCTGGTGGGATCGCCGCGAATCAAGCAGCGGCAGTCAATTTCCTGATCGACAACGTTGAATGACGGTCAACTTGCTTGAAGCGGCCCACCGTGCGGGGGTCAAGTGATTATTGTTCTTGGGAAGCGCCTCTATATATCCCCGTGACTGTATATCCCCGTGACTGTCGGCAACCGACTCGGGAGAGCGATTTGTTACAAGGGCCTTTGGAGCCTGCCAGCGAACTGTATTCGTTGGCAAAGGTCACGGGCGTCAAGTTGTGTGAAGCATAACGTCGGTAATTTGGCAGGATCTACCGTAGCGTGATGCCAACGAATCTGTACGGTCCGCATGACAACTATGATCCGGAAAGTAGTCATGTGGTCGCGACCTTTTTGCGGCGTTTTCATGAAGCGAAGCAGGCGAACGCCAGCGAAGTCACGATTTGGGGATCCGCCAGGCCGAGGCGAGAGTTCTTGCATATGGATGATCTGGCGGATGCGATCCTCTACTTGCTCCGCCTTGCTGAACCGCCGGACTGGGGCAATGTCGGAACCGAGATTGATTTGAGCGTGATGGAATTGGCCCA
The DNA here is from genome assembly GCA_029213145.1 of Rubripirellula sp. GTDB lineage: Bacteria > Planctomycetota > Planctomycetia > Pirellulales > Pirellulaceae > Rubripirellula. Next base: position 9,573 of record JARGNK010000062.1, read on the forward strand.
CAAAATTGCCGGTTTGGTCAGCTATCAAGGTCGTATTCTGACTGACCCCACGCGTCCTGATGGTGCGCCGGTCAAGCAAACCGACGTTACACTTTTGCATCGACTTGGCTGGCGGCATCAAATCGAATTGGATCGAGGGCTGCAGTTGGCATACGAGTCTTTTCTTTCCGAATTGCGGTCCGGTCAGTTACGATCTCACGACAAGATTGATCAGACAAAGAGAGTAGTGGAACGACCAAGACCGCGTTAATCACCGGAATCACCGGGCAAGATGGTAGCTACTTGGCTGAGTTATTGCTGCATACAGAATATTTAATGCACTGAATGTTGCGGCGGAGCAGTGCATTTTCGACCTCGCGAATCGATCAGTTGTATCGCGACCGGCATGAGGAGTCGCGATTGTGAATGCACTATGGCGATCTAACTGACGGACAAGCTCTGACGAATCTCGTGCTCGCTGTCCAGCCGGATGAGATTTACAACCTGGGTGCGCAGAGCCACGTTCGAGTTTCGTACGCCAATGGTCTACACACTGCAGACCATTGGCGTCGGCACTATCAATGTGCTTGAAGCGGCGCGGCAATTGATGCGGTCCAAACCGATTTGAGTCTATCAGGCTACTAGTAGTGAGATGTTTGGCAAAGTGCTTGAGACGCCGCAAGCCGAGCGAACTCCTTTCAATCCGCAGTCACCTTATGCTTGTGCGAAAGCGTACGCCCACTTTCAAACAGTCAACTACCGACGCGGATACGATTTGTTTGCATCCAACGGAATCTTGTTCAACCATGAACCGGAGCGTCGCGGTGAAACGTTCGCCACTAGAAAGATCACGAGGGCTGCTGGCAGGATCAAAGCAGGCCTGCAAAAGAAATTGTTTCTCGGCAACCTTGATGCCAAGCGAGACTGGGGGTAGGCCCGCGAGTACGTGGAGGGGATGTGGCGAATGCTCCAGCATCATGAGCCTGATGACTTCTTGATGGCCACCGGAAGAACGGCCTCGGTTCGTGATTTCTGCCCTTTGGTTTTAAACAATTGGATCTTGATTACGACGAATACATCGAGATTGATCTAGGCTATTTTCGTCCTGCCGAGGTCGATGTTTTGCTCGTTGATGCGACAAGGGCGAAAGAGGTCATGGGTTGGGAGGCGACGACAACGCTTGAGGAATCGGAGCGGATCATGACCGCTCACGATTATGACCCCGCGCTGCGAGAACCCCAAGCGAAACGGTTTGATGCGGAGCGATTCGGAAGCCGAACAGGGAAATCGCTTATGTGACCAACGGCATTGCAGTTGCATTGCAGACTCGGTTTCCTCGATCAATCCCAGGTCTCGAGTTGGTTTTTCGTTCGGTCGTGGCCGATTTGGCAAGCCCCGGGCGGATTTCCCAGGTTTCATGTCCTCTGATCTTGGGCCTCGGGGATGCCAGAAGCGGAATTTGCCACTTACGGTGAAACCAAAGCCGTTGACCGCCACTGGAAGAGTCCTCCAGTCGCCGACTAGAATGCGGGCGGCAAGACACACAAGCATTCACTAACGGGTTCATGATGGGAAAAAAGAAAGCAGCAACGTTTGAGCATGTCGAGCCAATTGGGGATCGCGTGCTGGTGCGTAAAGACGAGCCCAAACGAGAAACACGGGGTGGGATTGCCCTGCCGGATGCTGCTGAAATTCCCACAATCACCGGGCGAATTGTCACGATTAGTGCTGTCGTTGAGAATGATGAGGAATTGCCACTTCGCCAATACGACAAAATCCTGTTCCATCCGAAAAATGCAATCCCGGTCGATTTAGAACACGACAATCAACTGTTCGTCGTCCCAGTCGACGACGTTGTCGCAGTCTTCCGGCGCGCTGAGCAAGAGTGATAACGTGGGGTTAGGCTGCGAAGGGGGGAGAACCCGCCACGCGTCTATCACCCAGATTCGATCACCCAGATTCAAGATGCTGGGGAGCGGCTAAAAAATGGCCGATCGCTCGGCTTAGGTGACGCAATAGCGTGAATGCGAGTTCGACAACCGCTCGGTCGAAGAGCGAGCCTATCGTCAGCTGGTTATCCCCTGCCATGTTTCTAGGCTTCTTCTCCCGTTCTCTGGGCTCACCGATGGGGGCTCAC
>JARGNK010000062.1:11788-14254 GCA_029213145.1 Rubripirellula sp.
GATGGGGGCTCACTGATGGGTAACGGGTCGACAGGTTGCGATATGAGCCGGCTGATGCTTAACCGGCGAGATGTTTTTCATGAGCCTCTTCCATGGGGCAAATTCAAACGGCTCGGGCAAGGTATTGCCGTTTGAAGTAGACTCACCCAATCTTCCTATCTGACGGGAGTTCACTAGCTTTTCTTGCCGCGATTGGCGTTCGTTGCCGAAAATGCTGATATGACCTTTCAACGACGATCTGACAAAACTGCTTCTCAGGTCCCAAATGGGCATCCATCAGCGGCGAAACGACGAGCCGCAAAACGGCAAGCCGGACATCGGCGATCGCTGCGTTGCGAAGCGCTCGAGAGTCGACGTTTGTTGGCGGCGGAAGGTAGTGTTTACGACTGGAGTGGTGTGTACGACGCGAGCGGATTGGCAGGGAGCGTCAGTGCTGAAGTCGACTGGGGAGATGGAACGGTATCACCGCCGACTTCCATCAGTGGTGGTGAAACGTCGAGCCAGTTGAAAGTTCGATTTGACTACTCGCTCGATTCGTCGAACTTCTTTTCCGGCGATGGATTCAATCGGCGTGCGTTGTTGGATTTGGCAGCAGAGAGTCTGGTGGGGCGTTTCGCCGATGACTTGGCCGCGATTGTTCCGGGGGGAGTAAGTCGGTGGCAACCGTCGGTCTTTCATCCCAGCAGTGGGCCTGCGAACCAATCATTTGGAACTTTGGTTGATTTATCACCGAATCTATCGATCCCCGAGAACGAGATCATTGTTTACGTTGGAGCCCGCGATCTGCCGGGAAATCGCCGAGGCGTGGGTGGTGGCGGTCAATTCAGCTTTCCGGCGACCGATATTTCCTGTCAGACCCAAGCGGAATGTGATCAACAAGTGGCGAGTATCGAGGCGTTTCGTAACACCGTGCGAACTCGCGGTGAGGCAGGGGCCGCCCGGCCAGTGCAAACGGATGTTGCCCCGGCGTTCGGTTCCATTTCATTCGACAGCGAGACCAACTGGTTTTTTGGTGTCGATGCAGAGGGGATTCAATCAGGGCAATCAGACTTCGTCAGTTTTGCGTTCCACGAGCTTGCACATGTTCTTGGTTTTGGTGCGATTCGCACTGACCTGACGTCGTCGTGGGCTAACTTAACCCGTGATGGGGCGTTCAGTGGGCCAGCAGCACAAGCCGCTTACGAGGGCGCGGGGCAGGTTCCCGTTGAGGATTCGCATTGGGCGGATGTTGTGAGTGAACAGATTGGGCAAGCGACCGTGATGTCGGCTGCGATTTATGGAGGGGTGCGGCAGCTCTTTTCGCCACTCGATTTTGCCGCGATGGACGACCTCGGTTGGGAGTTAATCGAATCACGGACCACAGTGGCTGCCAGTCATGTCTATCCGGACAATGGTTCTTACCCCGTCCGCCTGATGTTGAAGGGAAGTGGGCTGGGTGAGCTTGTTTACTCATTGGACGATGCTTTGATTACGAATGTCGCGCCAACGCTGACACCCAACGCCAATGCTGTTGCAGAGGTTGGTAAGGCCATTGATCTTACGAACATTGGGCAAATTGCAGATCCTGGTTTTGCGAATGGGAACACGATCCCGGGCACGGTGGAAACGTTTGAGTTTTCAATTGACTGGGGAGATGATTCAGATGTCGATACAGGCATCGCGACGATTGATTCGGTTGGTGACGCATCTGGTGCGCTCACGCTTGCATCATTCGATAGCTCCCACACTTATATGTCCGCAGGCACGCGCACAGTGACTTTGAGGGTGACCGATGATGATGGTGCGACTGTATTGTCGAGCTTCACAATCACCGTGGAAGAAACGAAGTTTCTGTCAGCCGAATTCGATTCACCCTTCATCAGTGAATCCAATGATTCTGTTGTGCGGATGACCGTGCAACGTTTTGACAGCGAGGTCGGAGAGCCGTTAGAGGTACAAATCGATAGTGTGGAATCAGGACAACTCGACGTACCTTCAGTGATAACGATTCCCGCCAATCAGCAGCAGGTCATCGTGGAAGTTTTCGCGGTCGATGATTCTGATCCAGAGCCAACCAAGACAGTTGTGTTGGGATTCCAAGCCGCAGGATACCCGCGTGTTCTAGCGGAAATTCAATTATTGGACAACGAGCAGCCGCTGTTTCAGAATTCACCGCTAATCTTTGATGTCAACAACAATGGAACGGTGACGGCAAGCGATGCACTGAGGATTATTAATCAGTTGGCCAAGCGGGGAGCCGTGTCCCAGCTTGATCCTGAAGTCGAGCAACCCAACGGTATCTTTCTCGATACCAATGGCGATTATCGCATTACTGCCGTGGACGCCTTGCGAGTGATCAACGAGCTTTCCAGGCGAAGCGGTGCATCGGCTGAGCCGGAGTCTCTGTTTGATGCCCAACGCGATGTTGCAATCGATACCGCAATCACGTTGTTATTCTGATTTCCGGCCGATGCCCGTTCTCACCGA
>JARGNK010000062.1:14354-35655 GCA_029213145.1 Rubripirellula sp.
GCCCGTTCTCACCGACGCCCGTTCTCATTGCTCATGGACCAATTCGGTGGAAGAGTCGCCAAGTGGATTGGTACACCGGCCATTCCGTTTCTTGGTAGACAGTTCTCTGCTACCCAGCGATCGAATGATTGGGCGGGACCACAGCAGAGGATTTTGCTGTCGTGGGTCACATCGCGGTGCCGCCGGTGACTTGTTATTTATCCTGGTCACCAAAAATCTCTTTGCGAATTTCTGGCAGCTTGCGGAGGTGATAACGATGACTTCTCAGTGCGTCCAACGCCGCCATTAGCACGACCGTCAACAACAGCAGGATGACTCCCATCCATGAGAATAGCCAAACGGTTCCGGGGCCCGCGAAGGCGGCAATTAAGATCAAACCGCCGCTGCACGCGATCACAATGTGAATCCGCTTTCTCGAGCGGGTGCGATTCGTCAGATATTCGCGATCCAATTCAGTTTGAAATGATTCGTTAGGCCAGCCCAACGTTTCATTCCAATGCAGCCATGCCGCAAACGCGATGACGGTCAAGCCAAGTACTAAGCTGCCGAGAAACATCGTATGGGAGGGGTAGCGAGGAACGTATTGACGTCATTGTTGTCGCAGCCATTCGTGGACAACCCACACGACTGCAGACAATGATTCACCGCTGCAGTTCTTTGGCGCATCTTGTTCTGTATGCCAGTAACGCGGAGCACCAAACCCGGGGCGGGGGTAATCAAAGTCAATGATATCGATTGTGGGGATGCTGGCGATTTCATTGAGTGGGATGTGATCGTCTTCGATGCGGTGCCGGCGGCGTGGCACAAACGCACGGACCCCTAGTCGATCGGCCGTCTTCCAAACTTCACGCGCTACCTCTGGTGCAAAATCGAGGCTATTGCTTTCGAAATAGATTTTCAATTCGCGATCACCCACCATGTCCAGCAGAACGCCAGCCACGTAGGGATTGGCGGGTGGATTGGCTTTGTATTTTTCAGCAAAGAAGGTGGATCCCAGGAAGTAATCGTCGCGGCCTTGTTGCCATACGAATTCCTCGCCGTCAAACAAGACAATATCGATGCCGACATCAGCAGGAAGGTCTGAAAGATGGTGCGAGATTTCCGCCAAAGCGGCTACACCGCTGGCCCCGTCGTTGGCACCGATGAATGTGCCTCGCTTGTTGACGCGATCTTGATCGGGGTAGGGGCGTGTGTCGTAATGGGCGCACAGCAGGAACCGCTTCGGCCGTTCCGGGTGCCATTGGGCAATTAAATTTGCCATCAAGACCGGCGATCCATCCTCCGGATGACGAATCTCAAAAGTTTGCATTTCGACAGTCGCCCCATTCGCTGAGAACAACTTGCTGAGGATTTGCTGCTGCCGTTGCATCTCCTCGGAACCCGACGGGCGAGGTCCCAAATCACAAAGTTGATTCAGATATTGAAAAGCCCGCTGTTGATCGTATTTGGCTGGGATTGCTCGAGTGGTTGGGCTTTGGGGCTTTACCGGGCTACGGTCGAAGACGCCTGCCACGACGGCGCTGATCAATCCCGCAACCATGAAGCCGATTGCTAAGATGACGTTCCGCCAGCCTCGGGGCTTGGGTTCTCCTTCTTCCGAAGAGGCTTTCCAAGCCGATCGATTGGCGGTTTGGGTCTGGGAAATCGCGTCGCTCAATGGTCACTCCCTTTGTTGTACGGCGTCGAGGATTTGGCTGACGATGCAAGTCGGCGGCCGTTCGCTCGTTCCAGCCGCTCTTTATTGTCGCCGATCGGGTTGCTCTGTGAGGAGGGGGGATCACTGGAGTTACCGCAAGATGCGATTCTTCAGGGGCAATGGGGGAGGGGCAAGTGGGGCCGTTGGGGGTGTCGCACCCTGCTTCTTGGGTCTTTTTTGTCTTTCTGAGCAAATGAGTCGCTGACTGAATTTTCCGTTTCCCTTTGTATACGATACTCGTGTGACCTGTTTTTTCGTGTTGCAGTCACTTCCAGCCGCTGGGCAGTTTCCAGCCGCCGCGATTTTTCAAGCCGCCCCGATTTGCCTGAGGCAATACAACGAGTTTGGATTGCGGTTTTCTATCGTTGCTGCTGAGTGATTCGACCGTCAGCTTTGGGAAGCATCGGTTTTGGGAAGAAAGTGGCTTTCGCTACCAAAATTATTACGAATCACCGGGAGCGACTCGAATTAGCACATTTGCATGTTTCTACCGCCGATCGGTGCTGCCCTTTTGTTTTGATAAGAATCGCGCCGCTTCCCACGCCAGCCTTGGCCCTATAATTGGGAGAGCATCACAAGACTGATGTTTTGTTCCCGTTTTTGTCGCTCGATGGAGTCGAATGTGCTGAAACTGTCCCGCACTTGCTTGATCGGTTTGCCGCTTTTGATTTGGCTGACGTCCGTCCTGATCGGAGTTGGGCAGCAACCTGATGCGACGAATCTTCCGAAGCGGGGATATCTGCTCGACATTCCTATTCCACTCACAGCGACTGCGTCCGACCGGATCTTGAATCAGTTGACCCAGATTCACGTTGATGCTCCTGAGGGAAAACGTGTTACGGTTGTTATGCGATACCAGTCGTCCCTTGATGGAGAGGGTTCCGGGGATACCACCAAGTTTGAAGATGCCTTGAAACTTGCGCGGGCGATGTCGGGGCCCCAGTTGCGACGGGTGCGGACCGTTTCTTGGGTTGAAGACAAAGTGCAAGGTCATTCCACCTTGCCAATCATCGCTTCCGATTTATTGCTCGTCGGTCCTGGAGGGGCGATTTCCAATGCAGCGGTCAATGAGTCGACACTCGATAAAACGATCGCGTTAACTTACGAGTCCATTGCGGAGCGTCGGGGGCTTTTCCCACCCGCAGTGGTGAGTGCCCTGGTCGATCCGGCTGTGGAGCTAGCCTTGGTTTCGGAGGTTGGGGGAGACCAAATTTTTGCCGCAGGGGACCAGTTGGAGCTACTACGCGATGAGGGAAAAGTTCTCGGGGAAGAAGTTTGGTCAGCAAAAGGAGCACCGCTACAACTCAATACCAAGCGACTGCGTACAGCGCGAATTGCAGCGGCGGTTGCCGGTTCGATCGAGACCGCCGCAGAGTTTCTTGATTTAGCTGAATTGAAACCGCTGTCAGCCAAAGCGAACACTGAGAAACCACAGGCAGTCATGTTGGAAATCGCCGGGCCGATCGTGGCGAACCGGACCCGACGCTGGCAAAGCAACCTGTCGGCAACCTTGGACCGCGACGAAATCAATACCTGGTTGATCGTTCTCGACTCCGCGGGGGGAAGTCTAGACAATAGTGCAACTTTGGCGAGTTGGTTTGCCAATCCCGAACCACCGTTACGAACGGTTGCTGGTTTGGTCCGAGGGGAGGCTCGCGGTGACGCTGCCCTGGTAGCACTGGGGTGCAAGCCGCTGATGATGCAATCCGATGCGATGTTAGGAGGACCGGGAGCCGAATCGATTTCGGCCGAAGATTTGGCACGCTACGACGAACTGATCGAACAGATCGCCGCGCAAACGAAAAGGCCTGCGGCACTGATTCGCGGTCTGCTTGATCCCAGCCAGCAAGTCTATCGTTACACCAATCAAAAAACTGGTCGAATCCGCTATGCGACTGAGGCTGACATCGTTCGTGGCGCGGCGAATGAAAAGGAAGCCGATGCCCAACGGGCGAAGTGGCAGCGGGGAAACGCTATCGAATTACAGAACGGGCTGGATGCCGATCAGGCTGTTTCGCTCGGGCTTGTTGATGGTGTTTCCTCGGGAGTGAAGGAATCGGCTTTGCAAATCGGGTTGAGCGGGACGCCGCCCTCGGTGGCCGACCGGGGGCTCGTTCGATTTGTTGAAAAAGTTGGACGCAGCAACGCGTTGGCTTTTTTGTTGTTGTTTATTGGATTTGCGGCACTTTCTGCGGAAGCGAATGCACCCGGCCTGAGTCTTCCCGGATTCGTCGCCATGGTTTGCTTTGGACTCTATTTTTGGATGAAGTTTTTGGCCGGCACCGCGGAATGGCTGGAACTCATCGCCTTTGGTTTAGGGATTGTCTGCATCGCGATTGAAATTTTCATCGTGCCCGGCTTTGGTGTTTTTGGGATTGGCGGTTTGGCGCTGACGGTGATCGGGATCGTGTTGATGAGCCAAACGTTTGTGATTCCTCAAAACGGATATCAAATTCAAGTGCTGACGCGCGGAGTCTGGGTCGCTTTGGGAGGAGCGGCGGGGATGGTTGGCGGATTCATCGCGGTGAGGGTGATGCTGCCACATGTGCCTGTCTTTCGTGGTTTGGTCATGGAGGCTCCCGATAATGAAAATATTAGTGAAGCAGAAAAATTAGGCGACTACAGTTTCTTAATCGGACAAAGCGGAACGACGACGACGCCACTGCGACCCTCGGGAAAGGCACGGTTTGGAGATCAGATTGTTCAAGTGATCAGTGATGGGGCCGCGATACCGGTGGGAGGATCTGTCCGCGTCACAGAAGTTCACGCCACCAAGGTTGTGGTTGAGCCGGTGGAATCCATATGACGTTGTTTTACGTGGTCGCGTTGTTGGCCCTGTTTTATCTGCTGATTGTCGCCGAATTCTTCCTTCCTACCGGCGGCTTTCTTGGCGTCACTTCGGTGGCTGTGCTAGCGGCCGCCGTCGGGGTTGCATTCTCGCACAGCGTCGTTCTTGGGACCGCTGTGATTTTTTTCGTCGCCTTGACGACGCCGTTGGTTCTCTTCGGAATGCTGAAGGTTTGGCCTCATACCCCGATTGGTCGTCGGATGCTCAATCGGCGGCCGGGTGAAGTCGCCGCAGATCCGATCCCGCGGACGACACGCCGCGGGACGCCCCTGGCTGAATTGGTTGGCCGGATCGGAAAAGCGACAACTGATCTGCTGCCGAGTGGGCAAGTGGAGCTTGACGGCGAGAAAATGGATGCGATCAGTATCGGAACTCCGATCGATCGAGGTTCCCATGTGATCGTTGTCAGCGTAGAAACAGGGCGCGTGCGTGTTCGAACGGCGGTCGAAAAAGAGCTATCCTGTAAGCCGTTTGAAGCGATTCCACAGTCCCCCCAGTCTTTAGAGGAGTCGCTCGAGTCGTTTGACATCGAGTAAGCTTTTTCAATGCGAATTCTGTTTCTGGGCGATTTGGTTGGCAAACCGGGCTATTCAGCGGCGGTCAAACAGATTCCGTTACTCCGCAAGGAGCATCGTTTGGACGTTGTGATCGTCAATGCCGAAAACGCGTCCGACGGTTCCGGGCTGATGCCCCGCCAGTACCAGCGGTTGATCGAAGCGGGGACCGACGGGATCACGCTGGGCGATCATATTTATCGTTGTAAAGATATCGTGCCCACGTTGCAAAAAAGTAAACGGATCGTCAAACCGGCTAACTACCCCGGTGAGGCACCTGGAAAACCTTGGACGGTGATCGAGACGGAGGCCGGACCGATCGGATTGATTTCTCTGCTCGGTCGCGTTTACATGCGGCCAGTCGATTGCCCTTTCGCCGCCGTTGATCGAGCGTTGCAAGAAATTCGAACCGAGACTTCGCAGATCTTGGTGGATGTGCACGCCGAAGCGACCAGCGACAAGCAGGCATTAGCCCGTTACCTGGATGGCAAGGTCACTGCCGTGCTCGGGACTCATACGCACGTACCGACTGCTGATGCGTGCATATTGCCTCGGGGCACCGCCTTTCAGTGTGATGTCGGCATGTGTGGGCCGTACGAGAGTATTATTGGGCGTGACATTGAACGCGTCTTGCATACAACGCGAACTTTTGAACCGACCCATTTTTATGTTGCTACGCGAGACGTTCGTCTGTGTGGCGCGATCGTTGATTCAAACGATGATGGTCTAGCGACCAAAATTGAACGTTTTGAATTGAGAATCGACGGATAAGCTGATCTTCTCGAGATTCGCCAGACTTTGGTTTTGTCTGATTCCTCGACGTGGCGGATTCAAACGTAAGATTGAGTTGAAAGTTTGCTAGGTGAGTCGGGAGGTCGTCAGGACTGTAGAGCCGTGGCGACCAAGATCTTTTCGCAGCCCGCTGAAAGTAGGCCTTTGACGTCAGTGGAATCGCGAATGCCGCCGCCACTTAAGATTTGCAGACTTGGTGATCGTTGTCGGACTCGGCGACAGATCGGCGATGTTGTCGGCCCGTGGCCGGTACCGACCGATGCCAGGTCCAGAATGACGAATCCGGCGACTTTCAGATTGGTTGCTGCTTCGATCCAGATGCGCTCAGATGATTCGCAGCCCAGCAACTTTCCCTCGCGATAATCAAGTCCCAGCCAAGTTCGCGCCGATCCGACGCAACTCGCGAGTTGCCGAAGTGATTCAATCTCCTGGCTGGACTCGCTCGCCGCAATGAATTGGCTTGCTGGAAAATGATCGGCCAGTTGAGTGATAAACTCGATTGTTTGAGCAGACTCGCTGCCTCTCCAGCCAATATCCAACCAGACACAATCCAAGTCCGGGTGGCCGACTAATGAATGCAATTGTTCCCAGCTAGGGGATTGTCGTTGGATCGCAGATAAATCGGCGATGTAAATCGAGTTCACATTCCGTGCAAGATAGTGATCTAAGAGCTTGTGCGGATCACCGTCGCAGAAAGGAACCGGGCGGTAGTCTGTTCGTTGGCCCGCGATGGCGTGCACTGCGACACCATCCATCAAATCTATCACACCAACCAGGGCAGACAACTCTTCACTGCACCAGGCTTGCTGATCGCTCACACTTCGTCAGTCTCAGACGGCAAGGAAAAGAGTGATTCGACTTTGACAATTGCGTAATCGTCCGGGAAGGTGTGAATCGCTTGCACGAGCATGGATCGATGTCGTGTCTCAACATTGACGTAACTCAATGCACCTAGAGCCATTCGGCCGCTGGCGTCAAAGTTGTGCAGCAAACCTGCCGTGGGGCCGTGCTCAAGTTGTTTTTGGACCATTCGAAACATTTCGGGATCGACAGGTTCCAGTTGGAAATGAGTGCGGTACCCGATTTCGTCTCGACACTTTGCCCGCTCTGTGCGGCTTCCCTTCAGCGGTTCGGCAATCAGGCACCGTCGCTTGGGGAGCGGCTGATGGGCACTACTCGCGACTTCGCTGAGGGTCATGCCTCCGGAAGTCCAGGTGATCACATGACCACAGTTGGTGATTTCGACTCGAGCTTCGTAATTACCCCGTTCAATCCGTCGACTCTTATGAATCGTATACAGTTCTGGGTGCAGAGACCGACTGAACAGATGAAACGCTAATTCAGCAACCTTGGGACGAACCGAAAGCACTACGATAATCCGTTGAACTATTAGTATTAAAAACTGAACTGCGAATGATTGAATTCGCCTTGTCAGATCGCATCACATGGTCGCTGCAAACTAAACGGCATCCAAATCGATTAGAGTGGAGGCTGCCTGAGGCATGTTTTCTTGCTTCGACGATCACCATTATACGCACCGTTTCCGAACTGACTAAAGAGCGTTTAAGCTAGTAGCAAAAGAATATCTTTTTGCCGGTTTGTTTCCAATTTCCCATTGACACTGCGAAGGTTATTAAATCGCCATGGTTGTCGTGATAGATAACTACGACTCGTTCACGTACAACCTTGTGCAACGACTCGGTGAAATCGATGCAAACATCGAAATTCGCGTTTTTCGGAACGATGAAATTACTCTTGACCAACTTGACGAAATCGCGCCTGCGAGACTGCTCGTTTCACCCGGGCCGTGTACGCCCAGTGAGGCCGGGATCAGTGTTGATTGTGTGAAGCACTTTGCCGGGCGTCTCCCGCTATTGGGAGTTTGTCTGGGGCATCAATCGATTGGGCAGGCTTTCGGTGGAAAAATCGTTCGAGCCCCCGAATTAATGCATGGTAAGACCGACGAGATTCAACACGATGACCACGGCTTGTTTGCTGGAATCGTCAACCCATTCATCGCCACGCGATATCACAGCTTGGTTATCGAACCGGAGAGCCTGCCTGCTGAATTGCTCGTGTCGGCTTGGACAAACACCGGTGGGGCAAAGCAGATCATGGGCGTACGGCATCGCGAACACAAGCTAGAGGGATGGCAGTTTCATCCGGAGAGCTTTTTGACTGAACCGGGAATCGAATTGTTGAAGCGATTCCTGCGGTGGTGAGGTGAGGCAGTCGCCGCATCACCTTTGACGCGCGATCTTGTAAGTCGCTTATCGATCAAAAAAAACTTTCTCGGCGGTTTTTTTTAGCATCCATCGCTTTTCCTCGGCTGACAGGAAATCGGCGTGATCACGAAGCAATGCGATCGAGGAGTCGTAGTCATGTTCTCCTTGAACTTGGTAGGGGCAGTCACTCGCCCACATCAACCGTTTAGGGCCAAACGCATCGGTCAAACGCTGGATCATCGGCAGCAGGTCCGTGTAGGGAGTTTGCTTTTTTCCGAGAGCGTAAAAGGCCGATGTTTTGACAAATAGGTTGGGATGCTTTGCCAGTTTGCTGAGCTGATCTAATTCACGGGGGATGATTTCTCCTGTGATGCCCACGCGGGCAAAGTGATCAACCACAACGGTGGCTTCTGGAAACTTTTGGCACAAAGTATCGACGTAGCCGATTTCGGCGGGGTTGATCAACGGACAGACTGCTAGCCCTTCCTCCGTCGCCGTGTTCCATAATGTGGCCATCCCCTCGTCATTGACCCATGTCTTGGCTTGGCCTCGAGAGTGAATCCGAAAGCCCTTCACGCCTTTTCTTGCGAGCGACTTCATCGTGACGGCGACATCTGGTTGATGATGATCGACAATCCCGACGCCCGAGAGCTGTCGAGGATATTTGGCGATCGCATCGAGCATGTAGCGATTGTCAAAGTTGTAAAAGCTCATCTGGATCAGGACGACGCGGGTTACACCCGACGGCTGACAAGCGGTGAACAGTTCTTCGGCAGTAAAACTCTGCGGCACCATGTCCTTGGGCGAGAATCCAGGATCAAGCGGGTAACGGGTGAGGTCGGGCGTCCAGATATGCGCGTGGGCGTCAACGTAACCGCGATCGATGGCATCACTGCCATACGTTTGGTCGCAGTGGGGCAGCGCGGCGAGCGAGCCCGTCGTCAGGGCCGCGAAGGTACGTCGCGAAATCAATGGGGTGCCCCCATCCGGTTTCATCATGTCCGGTTTCTCCGTCTCTCCAGTTACGCGTTTGAGTGCCTCAAGGGACACGAATGTCCCGATGTTTGCCACCGCAACAGCCGGTTAGAGCTTTTCTACATAGGCGTAATAGGCTCCATAAACCTCGTTGTCCCCTGTTAAGAAGGTGGCTTCCATTTTGGTTTTACCCGCCTTCAAGTCGAGCTGGAATACAACTTCTTGGGCACCTGGCTCAACCTTCGAGACAACGCTTGCATCGCCAATCGAGAGTTTTGCTATTGTCGGCTGAATCGCTTTGCCCACCGCCGTTCGATAGGCGGCAACGCCCGGGACTGGTTTGCCCGGTGGCAGGGAAGCGTCGATCGCGGTATCCGATTCGATCGGCCAGCGACGCAAACGGACTTCGTAGGTCCCGGCTTCGTGGACTTTGACATTCCAAAATCCGGTGTTTCGTGGGCCATTCATCGCTTTACGAATATGTGATTGGTTCCATGGGGTCGAACCGGTGGTAATCCAATCGTGTGACGTCAGGCGGGTCGGGTTTTCCGCAGGATGTCCGAGTGCAATCGCGGTGGCGTTGGCAAAGGTTGGCTCCAGTTCGGCCCACCACTGGTCGTAAAAATTCGTTAGCCTTTGGACGACTTTGGGATGCTGGTCAGCAATATTGGCGGTTTGCCCGGGATCGGCCTTGATGTCGTACAGTTCTTTGCCGTTGTTGAGTCGCCAGCGTGATGTCATCACAGCACTTTTGCGCCACTTGATAGGATCTTTGACACGCTGAGAATCTGTTACCAGAATTCGGTCAGGCCAATCGGTAGACTTTCCATGCAGAAGGTCGGCGATGCTTGTGCCGTCAAATTTCACGCCTTTGGGTGGCTGGACGTTGCATAAGTCGATGAGCGTTGGCAGAACATCCACGTAGGCGGTGATCGGTTCCACGTCACGTCCTCCTTTCAGCCCGCCAGCGGGCCAATGGACAAATAACGGGACGCGGTGTCCACCATCATATTCGCTTCCTTTTCTGCCTCTCATACCGGCATTGAAAACTTTATCTCCGGAGGATGAACCGTTGTCGGTCGTGAAAATGAAGATGGTATTCTTGGTCAATTCCTCTTCATCCAGAAAGGCTCGCAATTCACCCACGTTCTGGTCGATGTTTGCAATCATCCCGTAAAAGTTGGCCAAGTTCGTGTTTTGTTCTTGATAAGGCTGGCTGAACTCGGGCGGTGAATGCATCGGGCCATGCGGCGCGTTGGTCGCGATGTAGGCCAGAAAAGGTTTTCCGGCTTGTTTCTGTTGTTTGATGAATCGTTTGGCGTAGTCGAAAAAGACGTCGGTGCAAAAGCCTTTAACTGGAACTGGGGTGCTGTTGTGCCAGTAGCTTCCATCAAAATAAGCATTGTTCCAATAGTCGGGAGTTTGCCCCACGCCGCCACCACCATGTCGAAGAACCTCTGTAAATCCGCGGTCTTCGGGGCGGTAGGGATAGTTATCCCCCAGATGCCATTTGCCAAACATTCCTGTCGCATATCCACCATCCTTGAAAACTTGTCCCATCGTGACCTCGTTTTCACGCAACATCGATCGCCCCATGATCGTGTGCCAGACTCCTGTGCGGTTGGTCCAGTGGCCCGTCAAGAAGGCGGAGCGAGTTGGTGAGCAAGTCGGCGCGACGTGGTAATCCTTCAGACGAACCGATTCAGCGTAAAGATCATCAAGATTGGGGGTCTTGAGAATGGGGTTTCCCGTGCAGGAAAGGTCGCCGTACCCCTGATCATCCGTAATCACGATCACCACATTGGGTTTGTCGGCGGCGGCCAGGGGAAAGCTAGAGCAGGCAGCCAGCAACAACAAGCTGCAAACGGGCAAACGCATAGTCATACTACTTCATTGGAGAGCGGCTAGAAAAATCTGTTAATGATTGTAGCTGAGTCCGGATACTAGTGGTCACAGGAGTGGCCTCGTTGTCCCGTTCGTCGGCAAATCAGTGGGCCTGCGACCTGCCATTTGGTCGCATCTCCCGCTCCTGCGGCGATTAGGCTTTGCAAGCCCCTACACTAGAAGGTCTCCGGTATAACTGTCTTTTCACCAACTGTGCGGATGGGATCCAGGTCAATGAAAAACCACTACGACTGCGTTGTCATCGGCGGCGGGCCTGCCGGATGCTCCGCCGCAACGATCGTCGCCGAGGCAGGACGAGACACCTTGCTGGTCGAGCGGGACCCGATGCCGCGATTCCACGTTGGAGAGTCGCTGATGCCGGAGACCTATTGGGCACTCGAGCGGTTAGGCGTGAACCAGCAGATCCGCAGCTGTGGATGGCAGGTCAAAAAAAGCGTTCAATTTGTCACCCATAACGGCACCGAATCAGATCCCTTTTTCTTCCGGCAGCACGACGATCGCGACAGCAGCGACACCTGGCAAGTCGAGCGAAGCGAATTCGACAAAATGCTGTTCGACCGAGCGGTTGAGGTAGGTGCTGACTGCTACGATCGGACTCGCCTGGTCGACGTGAAGTTCGATGACGCGGGGCGGGCGTGCGGTGTCTCAGTACGGGGCGAAGATGGGGAACAACACGATGTTGATTGCCGTGTCGTGGTTGATGCGACTGGGCAGCAGTCCTTTTTAGCCAACAAGCTCGGACTCAAGCAGGTCGATCCAAACCTGAAAAAAGCGGCAATCTGGAGTTACTACAAGGGTGCGATTCGTGGGGACGGAGACAACGAGGGCGCAACGATCATCATGCAAACCGCCTCGAAGGAAGCATGGTTTTGGTTCATTCCAATGTCGCGCGGAGTGACAAGTATCGGCTGCGTTGGCGATGCCGACTATCTGCTAAAGGGTAGAGGCAAGCCCGAGGATGTCTTTCGTGAAGAGTTAAGCCAGTGCCCAGGAATGGACCGCCGATTAGACGCGGCCCAGCAGTTGGGCGACATCAAGACTGCAAAAGAGTTTTCCTACATGACCACGTCTAACTCAGGCGATGGTTGGGTATTGGTCGGTGACGCACTCGGCTTCATTGACCCTGTCTACTCTTCGGGAGTTTATTTCGCGCTTGAAATGGGGGTTCGGGCGGGTGAGGCAATCGTCGCTGGATTCGAGAAAGACGATCTGGGTGCTGACCAGCTCGGATCTTGGTGCGGCGAATTCAAGCAGGGTGCCAAGTGGGTCCGAAAATTGGTCGATGCCTTCTACACCAAAGAATTCAGCATCGGGCGTTTTATGAAGGAGCATCCCGAACATCGCGGTAACGTGACTGATTTGTTGATCGGGCGTGTCTTTACACCGGAGGCCGGAAACGTGTTCAAAGACATGGACGCGTCGATTGAGCGAGCGAAGATGGCATCTGCGGGAACGTGATCGCTGTCGGTTGTCGTGCCGGATAGTCGGTGCGAGGCCTCCCGGTAGCGGCGTTTCTATTTGATTTTTTCACACCCAAGCTCCGAACCTCCGCCGTTTTCAGCCATTTCTAACCGAAAACGTGGGGTTTCCTTGCCCTGTTTGCCCGTTCCGCACGAGCTTTTGGAGGCTGCGGTCGGTCGCGAGTCGACGTCGCACGTGGTCGCCGGTTAGAATCAGAGGGTTGGGGACTTCTGATCGGAGGGTACTGTGCTTCGTCTGATTCTAATTCTGTCGTTCTTCGCGACGATTCCCTGCTCCGTCCTGGGCGGAGAAAGCCGTCTTTTTCGGTCTTTGATCGGACGAAGCGAAGTCTTGAGAACTCGAACGATCGCCTCGATCAATCCCGAACGCGATTTCACCAAACTTCCCGATCTAATCGCAGTCGCTAAACATCTCTCCGAAAACATCGAACACGACGATTTGGTGCCGCACAGCACGACGATGTTGCTCTATCTAATTGGTCAGTTCGAGCACATCACGGCGGAGGAAGTTCTGATCGAGTTGTTGGATTGCCCGCATCCCGGCCTTGCGATGGTATGTGCAGATTCGCTTGGGAAAAACAAACGCTATGGTGCCATTGGTGCGTTGCAGCAACAGGTGAAACGCGTTGAATTCTCAGAGAGCTACGGATTCCGCTTCAACTTAGTCCGGGCCCTGGCACAAATGGAACACCCGGATGCGGTTGAGTTCTTGACAGCGCTGCAGCAACAGCTTGACGGTCAACTTCACTACCAGTTGCAGTCTGTTCTGGATGAGGTCAACGTCCACCATTTTTTTGGTGATGAGGAGCGGTTTGAGGCATGGAAGCAGAGAGATGAGAAACCGGAAATTGAACGCGAGAGTTTCTTTACTGCCAGCAGCAAGCCGGAGTCCTTGAGCCGAATTACCTTTGAAAGACCGCAGTACTATGGAATCGATATCCACGCCAAGCGTCTGATGTTCATCATCGATCATTCCGGAAGCATGAAGGAATATTGGGGCGCTTACACGCGACTTGCTCGAGCGAAACTGGAATTGGTAACAGCGATCAAAGACCTGCCCGAGGACACTGAATTCGCGATCGCGTTCTATGAGTCATCTGTTCGCATGTGGCGTGACGTACTCGTTCAAGCGACCGAAGATAACAAACTTGAGGCGATCAAGTTTGTGCAGAAATTGGGTTACGGAGATCGCACTAATACGTACGCAGCACTGCGGAATTCATTGGATTTTGATCAGGAATTAGAGGCGGTGTTTTTGTTGACCGATGGACGTCCCACAACGGGGCAATTGACTGCTCCCGCTCAAATTGTGCCTGATATCATTCACCGCAATCGGTTTCGGCATCTCAACTTCAACACGATTGGCATCGCTGTGCAGGGTAGCACTGAGACTTTCCTGAGAACGCTTGCTGAGCAGACCAATGGCGAATTCCGACAGCCCGATTGGCAGTAATGACCAAAGCGGTTCGCGCGGCTTTGAAGACGCCAGCGAAGGCTAGACCACAGCAGTCGTGGCTGGACGAATGCTGGCAGCGCCCGTCACTCCGAGTTTTCGATCGCTGGTTCTCGTAGAGACCTGTATCGGGAGTCTCGTGATGTGGGTCCGCCCACGATTTGGATCAACGCGGGCTACGAAGCGTTCTCTTGCACAAGTAAATCGCCCGCCACGAAAGATGCACGACGTGATGCACCTATCGCTCGTTGTGGCGAGCGAATTTTGGTCAAATCGGTCGCTGGAGCCGACCCGATTAAAGTGCGAACGGTATCCGCCTAGCCGGCGAGTTTCGAAATCCGGTTGTGTGGCTGAGCAAGTTCTTCCACGCTTGGCTGATAGCGATACTGCATCAGATAGGCGTCTTCAACCGTATCGTCATAAAAGTCACGGAGAACCGAAATCGCTCGAAAGCCAATTGATTTGAAGAACAACTGCGCTTCGAGGTTGGTTTCGCGGACTTCCAGCATGATTCGGTTGCGTCGTTCTAGCGACAGCTTGCCGAGCAACTTGGATAGCATTGCGCGTCCAACACCAGTGCGATGATGCTCAGGGTGAACACAGAAATTTAGAATGTGCAGGCGATTCTTGTGCAGTTCATAAATCATGAACCCGACGACTTTGTCGTCTTCTTCGGCCACCATGCCAATGCAGTTACGCTGACGAAGACATCGAATGAAATCGTCTTCGTTCCACGCAAATTCAAAGCATGCATTTTCGATCCCTAGCACAGAGGGCATATCTCGTCGGATCATCCAACGAATATGTACACATAGCGAAGTCGGTTTGGTTTCCACTTTGGACTCCTTTCCAGCGAAACACCACTCATCGGAACGTCAACGGCTCCGATCCGCCTTTAAGCTCTACTCGGCGAGCAGGCGGAGATTAGCAGATGGTGCTAATCGTACCAAGGCGAAAAAACGCTGATTCCCTCAGCGTGGTTTTTTACGCTCGGATGCCGTGTTTTGCAGTGTTTTGGGCGCTTTGGCTGAAGCCTTAGGGCGTTGTGCCAGGCTCACATTTATCCGCCGGAGTGGCAATAATTGAAGAATCGAGCTACCGGCGAGCGGGCGTCGCCCAGTCTTCGGCAGCGGTTCTGTCGCTCCACTTTCTGTGTGGCCTAGGTCAGTTGTTATTCGCATCCTTGCTCCACTGTCGAAAGTTCGGCTGGCGGGTGCTGTTCGTTTAGTTGCTTGATCGGGAACGCGATTGTTTGGGTGGCGAGTTAGATCTAAATGCGAATCCCGTTGAATCTGGTGGCTTTGGGAGAGTCAACTATAGGGAGTGCTATTGAAACGGATGGTTTTGGAATGACCTCATGTTTTGCATTCTCAATGCTTGTCAATCTCTTGCGGACGCTGCTTTATTCACAAGCCACAAGGAAATCGGGATACGTTCTCTTGTGAGTTAAGGCGGTTGGCAATTGGAATCAAGCGAGGCGAGAGCATCACTTTGATCAGCCAGGTCATCTCTAGTTGTGCCCCTGGTTTCTTCACCAATTTACTGCGCAAACTGAAATCGGCTAATTTGACGCCTCCATCTCGGGTGTGGTCAGCATCGATGTTGACAGGCATGTTTGGGGGTGAACTGTCGTTCTCCGTACAAATGCTACAACCGGAAAAGCGAGCCCGATTACGGTGATCGTCGGTTGCGTGGGCCGATAGCAAGAGGTGTGACAATTTTGATCCGTCTCGGTTCAAACTAACCTGAATAGATAGCCATGGTGATGATCAGCGAATTAAATGAACTCGGACTCAAGAAGGCTGCGATTCTGCTGATTAGTCTGCCGACCGCCACGGCAGCTGAGATTATGGGCCGCCTCCCTCCCAACTTGATCGAGGCGATCAGTATTCATATCGCTCAGACCGATTCAGCTGGTGGTGACGATCAAGAGATTGTGTTCGCCGAGTTTTTGGCCAGCAAAGCAAGTTCGCTCTATGCGAATCCGGGCGGCTTAGCGCGAGCCAAAGAGCTAATCAAGAAAGCGCTCGGTCGTGATGCCAATGAATTGATTGGTAACTTGCAGCAAACAATTGAAGCCACGCCATTTGGCTTCATCAAGAAGGTCGAACCTGAGACTCTATTGCAGTTCATTGGCGATGAGCACCCGCAAACCATTGCGATGCTGCTCAGCCATCTGCCCGGTGCTTATTCTGCCGAACTTATGGCGGGACTGGAGTCAAACAAGCAATTGGAGGTTATTCGGCGGATCGCGGCGATTGGACCGACAAGCCCCGAAGCGATTGCCGAACTTGAGTTCGGTCTGGAAATGCGTTTAAGCAGTATGGTGAACCAGCAGCATAGCGCTGCCGGTGGTGTTGGGGCAGTCGCTGAAATTCTGAATGTTTGTGAGCGTTCAATCGAACGAACCATCCTGGAATCCTTGGGGAGTGAAGACCCCGAGTTGTCGGATGAAATTCGACGTCTGATGTTTGTCTTCGAAGATATATGTAAGCTGAACGACCGGGACATTCAATCACTTCTGAAGAACGTTGAAACGGCCCAGTGGGCGATGTCACTGAAGGGTGCGAGCGAAACGTTGCAGGAAAAAGTGATGCGGAATATGAGCACGCGTGCTGCCGAAAATCTTCGTGAGGAAATCGAATACATCGGGAGCGTGCGGGTGAGCGAAGTCGAAGCGGTACAGCAGAAAATCGTCGATATCGTTCGACAATTAGAAGATTCTGGAGAGATTTCACGACCTACTGGCGACGAAGAGGAAGAATACGTCAGCTAGTTCCCTTGGCTGGTCACAGCAAAGCGACAACTCGTTCGGTTAGTCTTTTTAAAAGAGTTCGCGCGAACGGTGGCAAGCAACGTTCGAACACGCTTGGTTCGCCACTCCCATTTAAGCAGTTGGGATAGCTAAGATTGCTCGACTTGTTGAGCTTGGCGGCTTTTCTTGCGTGCGTGGTAAAAGGACAACCCTAGTGTTAACAGGGTTGCCGGAACGACGACGAATTCCATCGCATTTCCGAAGGAATCTCCCCACGCGGGAAGTGTTGCCGAAAGCACCAGGAAGGTCGTGTAGGCCAAATAGTAACTCAGGAACATTGCGCCTTCGTGCCGACGTATCACGCCTTCGAGCCAAAAGATTGGTAAGCAAATTACAGCGACAGCGACCATCACAGGCATGTCAAATGCGATCGCCTCGTCGGTTACCGAGACGCCTGTGCTCGAGACTGCACTGGTCAGCCCAAGTACGCAGAGCAGATTGAACAAGTTGCTGCCGACCACGTTGCCGACTGCAATGTCTCGTTCACCGCGATAGCTTGCCACAACGGATGTGACGACTTCGGGTAACGAGGTGCCAACGGCGATGACGGTTAAGCTAATGACCAACTCGCTCACACCGAGGGAAGCGGCGATTGTGACCGCACCGTCGACCAACCAACCGGCACCAAGCGTTAATAAGGCCAATCCCGTCACGATCAGTGCGATATCTGTAAGTAGACTGGTTTGTCCTGGGTCACCATATTCAGCGGCAAACCCCTCCACAACAGCTTTGTTTTCGCTGCGACTCTTCCAGATGCTAAATGCGATGTAAATCACGAGGATTCCAAAGAGTACAGCCCCTTCAACCCGACTGATGTTTCCGTCCGCACCCATCCCCCAGACGCAGAGCGAGGCTGCGATCATGAGTGGTACATCGAGCCGAATCAGTTGGCTTGAAACGATCAGTGGGGCAACCAGGGCGGATGTTCCTAAAACCAGCAGCACATTCGTGATGTTGCTTCCCACAACATTTCCAATGGCAACATCCGGTTTTCCCGCGAACGCAGCTTGCAGGCTGACGCCGAGTTCGGGTGCGCTGGTCCCAAACGCCACTACCGTCAGGCCGATGACTAACGGAGAGATTTTAAATGCGGCAGCGATTCGCGCCGCACCTCGGACCAAGCTTTCGCCTCCACCGACTAAAAGGACGAACCCAAAAATAATCTGTAAGGCGAGCCACATTGTCAGGAGGAACTCAATATTCGGAGAATGACGTCAAACGCAGAAGGTTAGCACAATCCGATCAAGTTGGGGGAATCCCCGGTTAGCGACTTGCTCATTGCAGCGAGATGCAGGCTATTTCCACCAGGGGCAGCATCTTTGATTGGAAGACTGCATTGAAATAAGGTCACCAGGGGGGCTTGCGACCCAGCAGCCTCGTTTCACGGTCAGCCATCATGCGCATGCACTTTTGACTCATTCCGGGACTTAGACGGGCATGGTGCGGTTCGGTTGGTATCGATTGTGTGAACCGATTTCGAACGACGTTAGATCGCCTGCAGAAGTCGAGTCCATTGCAGCAGGGTCGATTCCTGGATCTCACCACCACGAACGATTGGGTAGCCCGCTTTCTCCACTGCCGCAGCCCAACCGGGAAGTTCATCTTCGCTTTTGATCGGAATCAGTAGTTGAAGTGCGGCGGATGGGCTGTTTTCGCTCAACCGCATGGCAGGGGGACGAGTCTCTGCCGAGACGGCAACACCAAAGAACGTACTGCTCTGGGAGACCGCGACGGCGAGCGCCATTGAGTCAGCCGCTCCGGCTTTTCCAGCCGCGAGGGCTCCGGGTGTCGTGATCGAAACCGCTGCTGGGTCAATCGCCGCTTTCTTAAGTACCGCTGTCGCAAATTTAGCGACGATTTCCATTTCCTTGGGTAGCCAACGTTTGGCGTCTTCCGGTGCAATCGCACAAATCACGACGCCTGATTCACGTGCCGAAACAGACCATTTTTCAAGGACTTCGGCAGGCGAATCTTGACCAGGATTTAGAAGCATGATCATCAGCCCAAGTTGCAGTTGAGTTTGTTCCTCGTCGCCGGCTTTGGGGGCCAAAAAGGCAGCGTCGTTCGCTGAATCTGGGAGCTGGATTTTCTGGGTGACCCACTCCGTCTGATCATCCTCTTCAGTGCGTTTCCAGCTTGTGGGGACATCACTTGGGACGTCGCCTGCAATCGATTGCGGTGTGACATCAATCTTTTGGTCGTTACCGTCGCGCTCAATGGTCAGTGTAACTGTTACATCGGGAGCGGTGGACAGCGCCAGTCGCCGCAGCGTTTCGATATCGTTGACGTCAGCCTTGCCAAGTTTTGTGATGACATCACCGGTTTGGACGAGGTCACTGGCGGGAGAGTCTGGGATGACGACATCGACGATGACTCGATTTGGATCTTTCTCGGCCGCGCCAATTTCCTCGCGAGCAATGATGCCGAACCGTTGAGGTTGGAGTGGAGGAATGGTTTCGGCGAGTGTGACTTCGACATCGATCGGATTTCCGTCTCGGCGGAGTTTCAGCTGGACCTTTTCGCCCGCATCAAAGCTCCCGAGTGCTTGTCGGATGTCTAATTGACGCCGGACCGGTTGGCCGGCAACTTCCATCACCTCGTCGCCCGCTAGAATCCCAGCCGCCTCGGCGGGTGAGCGAACCCGCACCGCAGCAATGGTGGTTTCATCTTGGTACGGGTCACGCGACTTTGAAACGATTCCGATCAGGCCTTTGCGGATGTCTTCACCCGTCTTCAAGCGATCGAGTTTCGAAGCGATCACGTTTGATGGGATCGCGAATGCGATTCCCGAGTCGTACCAACTGGTGCTGTCTTCTGCGCCACCTTTGGAAACAGCGGGAATCAAAATGCCGAGAACATTCCCGTACAAGTCAACCAACGGGCCGCCGTAAAACGAAGGGGCGACTCGAGCATCGGTTTGAATGGCGATGCCGTCCAAACGCCCAGTGGCGCTGAGGACACCACGGCTGACCATGGGCGACGATCCGTCACCATAACGACCGACCGCAACGGTTGTCTGACCGACCGTCATCGCTACCTCGCTAGACAGTTCGAGCGGTACGAGTTCAGTTTTGGCATCAATCTTTAGAAGCACTAGGTCACGATGAGTGTCTTTTGAAATCACTTTGGCAGCGTGGCGGCTTCCATCGGGCAGGATCACGAGCATGCTGGCAGCCGGTCGGCGGACAACGATGCTGGACGCGAGAATGTAGCCGTCCTGGTCAACGATCACACCGGAGGTCGGTGCATCCTGTTCCACCTCGCCTGTTTTTTGTCCACTCGCGCCAATGATTTCGATCGTCACGACCGATGGCAGGACTTGTTTGGCAGCAGCCCGTACGGCTTTAGCCATTGCTGCGCGATAAGCAAGCGAAGGGCTGTCCCCGCCGGGTTGAGCCGAGGCAGCAGTCGACAGCAGCAGTACCAAGCTGATAGATGTCAGCCAATCAATGCGTGGCGGTATAAAGGGGATTAACTTCACGGTCGCAGCACCAGGGGAAGGATTTCGGTATCTCGCTGAATGGTCAGTTCGACGTCATCACGACGGTCAATCATTCGCAACAAGTTTCGTAGGGTTCGTTGGCCATCAACCCGTTTTCCGCCTACCAGCAGGATTAAATCGTCGGGGCGTAGATCAGCTTTTGCCGCTGGCGAATCGAGTACGACTTCATCAATGTAAGCGGGAGTCGTTTCTAGCACGTCGGGCAACATCACCAAGCCGAGCGTCTTTGGGTTATGGGACTGATCTCGAGGTAGCATCGCTTCGGCCGACGGAGGCGCCGATGTGGTTCGACCGGCGATGATATCGCCGATGGTGCCTCTGAGTTCTTTCGCCGGAATCGAGTAGTTCAGCCAAACGCCAGTCGCCGAATCACGCAACTCTTTCCCCAACATACCGATTAACCGGCCCTCGGAGTCAATCACGGCGCCGCCGGCGGCACCAGGGTTGTTTGCGATCAGATCAAGGATCATGACTTTGCCCCGATAGGGTGTTTTGAATGTGCCTCGACGGGCATCCAAGTCACTAACAGCAGCGATCGTTCCTTGCATCACGCTTGCAGGCTCTTTTCCCGTTGCGATGTTGAACAGATTGCTGATTGCCAAGATCGGATCGCCCCACTGAGCTTCAAGATCTTCCTCTATGGGGAAGTATGGTAGATCGGTAGCGTCGATCTTGAGCACTGCTAATTCCAAGGCGGGTTCGAATCCGACGATGGTGGATTCGAAACGGCGGCCATCGTCAAGCAAGACGATCGGTTCCACATCAAGTACGTAACTCCAGGACGTTGCGACGTGGCCGTCTGGAGAAACCAGGATGCCGCTTTGATAAGCCTCCAGGCCGGCAAGACCCCCGGCACCATAAATCTTCACGACGCGCTGTTGACCCTCGCGAGCCCATTCAGCCAACGGTGGTTCTGCCTTTGCATGCCAGGCCACGGTCATTGCAATCGCGATTGTTGCCAGGATTCTCATTCAGCCGCCCCCTCTGGTTGAGCTTCCGTTTTTTCTGCGGGAATCGTTTTCCAGGATTTGATCTTTAAGCGAAGCACGCTGTCC
>JARGNK010000062.1:35665-37189 GCA_029213145.1 Rubripirellula sp.
GTCCAAACCGTAGCGAAGGTCAAGGATACTTGGTTCCTGTTCGCCGTTCTCGCGGATCACCCACAGTTCAGCAGGATCTTCATCTCGGTCGGCGAAAACTTCTACGACCTCGACCAACTCGCTTTCGGGATGACTCATCCATCGCACCTCAAGTTCACCATCGAGTCCGACCATGCAGTCACGCAGCGGACGTTCACCTGCCAATGGCATCGAACCGAGATAAAAGGTTTCACCAAATTTTTGTGGTCCCTTTTCGATCATGCGTCGCCACGCATCCAAGGCTGGTAGCATGCCTGCGACCGATCCATCGACCACTTCGTCATAAAGTTTCCCACGCGAGGTTGCCTCGAAAGTTTTCTCACCTACCACCATCTCGGTTTTGTCTTTGCCAATGCGGATCTGAACCTGTTGAGGTTGTGCTTGGTCCGTTTCGGCTTCAATCACCCAGGCGACTGATTCCCCTGTTTTTCCGCCAGGAAAGTGACCTCGCACAGCATCGCGAAACCGTTCCTGCTGCACTTGGTTGAAGTGGTAGTTCGCGTAGCCTTTCCGGGAGACGAGTTGCTCGTTAACCGCTTTTGGATATTTTGGATTTCCCTTACCGGCGATAGCTTTTCTGAGCCGATCAGGGATGCTTTCAGCGGGCTTTTCTGCGTCGCCTTCTTTTTCGTCTCCGTCTTTTTCGTCTCCGTCTTTTTCATCGCCCTCTTCCGGTTTTGGCTGCGGACGGGGTGGTGGGGGTGGCAGTGCGCCTGCCATCTTCTCGAGCAACTCATCGGGTAAGTGCACGCTCATCAATCGCACGAGCGTGTTGGTCGTTTTGCCTTCGTAACGAAACGTCAGTGGAACCCGCCAACCATTTGGGAATGTCGCCAGAATGTTCTGGACATCGTTGGCAGATTGCACGATGCGTCCGTCGATCTCAAGGATCTCCGCTCCATAGCGAAGACCTCGGCGGTAAGCGTCGCTTGTATCCAAGATGTTGGACACGACGACTCCACCGTCGGGGTCGGTCACGACCGTTGCTCCGAGAGTCGCGTGGTCAACGATGCGACCGCTCCGCAGGTATCCCAAGAAATTCTTGGCTTGGTTGATCGAGATGGCGTAGCCGACACCGACATTGACTCTGCCACGTTTTTCAAACGATGCTCGACCGACGATGCCGATCACTTTGCCGCTTGAGTCGTAAATGGGGCCGCCCGAGTTGCCCGGATTGATGGAGGCATCCGTTTGCAAACAATCGCCGTATTCCAGCAGGGTTCCCGACGGATATTGATACCGCCCGACACCACTGAGGATTCCCCAGGTCACCGTGGGCTGCAGGTTCGAAGCGAGCAAGAATGGGTTGCCGATCACCATGCACCAGTCACCGGCTTGGGCTGCGCGGCTGCTGCCCATTTCGGCGTAGGGAAAGTCATTGCGTCCCAGCAAACGGATCATGGCGAGGTCACCAACCGGATCGATCCCAACAATCACAGCATCGTAGACCCGCCCGTCGTTCAATCCGCACCTCATGAATGAGCC